>CAZOEH010000022.1:0-17282 GCA_964578785.1 uncultured Desulfonema sp.
GAGGCTTTGGCGCACAGGAAATGGTCAATTATCTCTCCTTCCGGGAAACCTTCATCATGCAGGATGAATCATTGGGCTGGGTGATAGATGCCGGAGGGTTGCCGGTTATTTACGGAATTGGGCAAGGTTTAGCCCCTCTGTCCAGACATGTTTTAGGCATGGACACTACGGATGCGGTTAAAGGAAGCCTCACTGAGGGCGATGGATATATAAACGGCCTGGCAGGAGCGGATGTCATTTATGGCACATCCCGTCACGAAACCCTTATCAATAATACAGGAGACTCCATCCTTGTTGCCGGAGCAGGAAATGATCGAATCTGGGCCGGCGTCGGCAATGACATACTTGACGGTGGAGAAGGAAACGACGTACTCGAAGGCGAAGGCGGCAATGATACATATATATTCAGAAGAGGTAGCGGTCAGGATACTATCATCGACATTGATTATACTGATAATAATATTGACACTATCTGGCTTGGCAGCAATCTATCTCCGGCAGACATAACCATAAAACGCATGGGCAATGACCTGACATTGAAAATTATCGATACAACCGACAAGCTGACAATAAGAGACTTTTTCAAAAATGACAGCCTGTTAAACAGAGTGGAACAAATAAAGTTCATTAACGGCACAGTGTGGGATGTGGATATCATACGCAGCATGGTGTCAATTAGCACAGAAACTGATGATTATATTTATGGAACTTCAGGCGATGATACACTGCACGGGTTTGGAGGTAACGATACTGTATTCGGAGCAAACGGAAACGATTTGCTTTTCGGAGATTCAGGGAATGATACGCTTTATGGAGACGCCGGAGAGGATACACTTGGCGGCGGAGAAGGCGCTGATTTTCTGAATGGCGGAGCAGGCAATGATACATATATTTTTAACAGAGGCAGCGGACAGGATGTAATCAGCGATACGGGCGTGACTGCCGGTAATATTAATACAATTGAATTCGGAGCAGATATCCTGCCTTCAGATATTATGGTGGAGCGCACCGGCTACAATGATATGAGATTAAGCATTATCGGAACACAGGATTCTCTTTTGCTTAAAGATTGTTTTTTAAATATTGGACAATTCGGGTTTGCTGACGGCACTGTATGGAGCACCCAAACGGTTAAAGAATTTGTTCTGACCGGGACAGACGATAGTGATGTGATTAATGGTTATTCAGATCAGGACATTATTCGAGGCATGGCTGGTAACGATTTATTGAGAGGAATGGAAGGCGATGACATAATTGACGGAGGAGCCGGTAATGATTTTCTGTGCGGGGGCATCGATTCATTTTCAAATAAGACAAACGGCAATGATACTTACATATTCGGGCGTGGTTCCGGACAGGATATGATATATGAAAGCGATATAACACCAGGCAATTCAGATACAATTCTTATGGGAGCCGGCGTTTTACCAGAGGATGTTAAATTGCTGCGATCAAATTCGAATCACCTGGAATTATCCATAAAAGATACAAATGATTCATTAAAGGTTATAAAGTGGTTTTACGATGAGAGCGGTGAATGGCGAGTTGAGCGCATACAGTTTGATGACGGAACAGTTTGGGATGTGGACACAATTAAGGCGAAAGTGATTCTTGGGACGGATGCGAGTGACGCGCTTATCGGATATGATACTGACGATATTATAAGCGGATATGAAAGTCACGATTACCTATATGGCCGCAAGGGCGATGATGTCCTGTCAGGTGGAGCAGATAATGATACGATCTTCGGTGAAGAAGGAAATGATATTCTGACCGGAGATGAGGGCGACGATTTTATAGGAGGCGGCACAGGAGAAGATATCCTGGCAGGTGGAGCAGGTGCAGATACTCTTTACGGGGGAGCAGGCAATGACATGCTTGCCGGCGATGGTGAAAACGATTTTCTTTTCGGAGATATTGGAGATGATATCCTGGTAGGAGGAGCAGGCAATGACATGCTCATTGGAAGCAATGGCGATGACACGCTGTCAGGCGGTGGCGGAAATGATACACTGGACGGTGGTGAAGGAAGCGACACGTATATTTTCAGCGCCGGATCGGGGCAGGATGTAATTAAAGTTTTTGATAATACACTTTCAAATATTGATACGATTATGATTGATGACGGCATCGCAACAGACGCAATCCTCATCCGCCGGAATGTGAATGATCTTGTTGTTTTGAACCGGGAAACCGGCGACAGCATGACAGTCGAAAACTGGTTCACCGAAGGAAAGGAAGCCGAAAAAATTGACAAGGTTCAGTTTTCAGACGGAACAGTTTGGGATGTTGCGATGCTGAAAGAACTTGCTCTCCAGGGTACTCAGGAAGCTGATAATCTTACAGGATATGCTACTGACGATATAATGGACGGCAAAGAAGGAAACGACCTTCTATACGGCGGTGCGGGCAATGATACCTATATCTTTGGACGTAGTTACGGGCAGGATATTATATATGATAATGACGATTCCATTGGGAATATAGACACAATAGCATTCAATTCCGATGTTCTGCCGGAAGATGTTGGATTTAAACGAGTTGAATACGACCTCCATATTTCGATTACCGGCACAGACGATTCTTTAACAGTTAAAAACTGGTTTATTGGTGATTCGTATAAAGTAGAGCAAATCAGATTTGCCGATAATACCGTATGGGATGTTGCCGTAATAGAAGCATCTGTTAATCAGCCGACCGATACTGATGATTATATAACCGGAACACCGGGAAATGACTCTATTGACGGCGGCGGAGGCAATGACACTATATTCGGACGGGAAGGAAATGACATACTATACGGAGGTTCAGGAAATGACAGACTGAACGGCGGCGATGGGGAGTATGATCGGTTATTTGGCGGAGAAGGAGACGACAGACTGGAAGGTGAATCGACTTATGGGGCAGAAGAAGGTTTTGTATACGGCAAAAATTTCTTTGACGGAGGGCCAGGTGACGATTACATCCATGGATATCGCGGTGAAAACACGCTTTTATTTAATCGGAAGGGAGGGTTTGATACTGTCCAGTCCCACTTCATTGATCCAACGGAACCAAGCGCTATCGGCGACACCATAATATTTGGAGAAGGAATAAAACTTGAGGATCTTTTGATTCAGATGAATATTTCTTATTCGGATGTCGGCTTTGGAGAAGTCATTACCGAACTCAAACTTGCAATAGGGATAGGTAATAATGAGGGAATGTTTATCAGTGCGCTTGGAGAGTCGGGCGGTGGAGGCGGAGAATTCTACGGGCCTTATGATGAAGCAAACGGTTTTACCTCGTCGGATTTAGCTATCAAACGTTTTGTTTTTGTAGACGGTCAGGAGCTGACCATAGAAGATATTGCTGCAAGGGCAGATGGTGGCGTGATTGGCGAGCAGTACGGCACCAGTAGCGATGATGTTTTGCCCGGCAGTGTAGCGGATGATTCTATATATGCCTATGAAGGCAATGACAAAATCGAAGCTCTTGATCGAAACGATATTGTTTCCGCCGGAAGCGGTGATGATATTGTTGCAGGCGGTTTTGGTTACGATGAACTCTATGGAGAGGACGGAGATGATGTAATAGCAGGAGGTCCGGGTGATGACTATATCTCAGGGGAATCAGGCGATAATGTTTATGTATTTAACCGCGGCGACGGGCAGGATTACATAGAAAATTTTTATAACTCACCAGACTATGGAGGCATCAACACAATATCATACGGCGCGGATATAAGTCCTGAAAACATCAAGGGATATATAGATGATGCCGGCAATCTGCTTCTTTATGTTGACGGAGAAACGGACGAGGTATGCACACCCTTTTATGATGATATGAATCAGCCCCCTGTTCAAAACAGCATAAGCCGCGTGCAGTTTATCGATGTAAATGGAAACGCCCGGATATTTGACCTTATCGGCATTGTGGAGTCACTAAAAAACGACCTGATTCAGGCATATAATAACGGATATGCCCCGGTTTCCTTGTTTACGGATACAACGAGTGGTTTTGAACTTACAGGCACGGTTGATGCGGCAGGCGGGGATTATGCGATTGCATATGCGCAAACAGGCGATCTTTTTGCCCTGCCCACAACGTACACAGGCAGCGATTCCGATGACATAATAAACGGCCGGGCTGGCGATGACACCATTGAAGCTGGAAACGGAAACAACGTAGTGAATGCCGGCGACGGGAATAACGCCATAGCCACAGGATACGGAAACGACAGGATTACCTCCGGAAGCGGAAATGACGCAATTTATGATGAAGGCGGGCAAAACTCAATCAATACCGGAGCGGGAAATGATTGGATCGTAAGCGGTACAGGTTCCGACATAATTGAAGCCGGTGAAGGAAATGATATTATAGAAAGCCTGGGAGGAAATGATGTGCTTTCGGGCGGGACTGGCGACGATACCTATTATTTCAACCTTGGTGAAGGCATACTTACCATCAATGATCTTGCCGATGTAACCGGAGGAAACAGAATTGTATTCGGAGAGCAAATTACGCCCGATGATCTGAAACTGATTGCAGGGAATGGCTCATTTACAATTATGGTAGGAGAAGAAGGCGATTCTATAACTCTGAATAATTTTGATCCTCAGAATGCCTATGGCATCCGGGCTGTGAATAATTACGAATTCGATTCCGGAGAAATCCTGACATATAAGGAGTTGATCAGCAAAGGCTTTGAAATCATCGGTACGGAAACGGATGATCTGATATCCGGCACAAGCGTAAATGACAGGATCGCCGGCTTTGGCGGAGATGACGTGATTACCGGAGGGTATGGCGACGATATAATTGAAGGGGGAAGCGGAAACGATACGTATATCTTCAATATCGGAGACGGTGTTGACACAATAAAAGATACAACCGCTTTGGGAGCGGGAAACGCAATAGAGTTCGGCGCGGGAATAACGGTTTCAGGCTTAAAACTTAAGGTTGAAGAAAATACGCTTGTTATCGAGATAGGACAAAACGGCGATGCGCTTCGTCTGGAAGGATTCAATCCGGATGATGCATACGGTGTCCATGCAGTTGATGAATTTAAGTTTGCAGACGGCTCAACTCTTAATTACGCTGATCTTCTTGGTCTCGGATTTACTTTCAGCGGCACGCCTCAAAACGATATCCTTAAAGGCACCAGCGCAGACGATACTTTCCTTGGCGGAGCCGGTAACGATGATATAACCGGCGGTATGGGCAATGACAGCTACTATTTCAACACGGGAGACTGCGCAGACATTATTAATGACGAATCAACGCCTGCCGCGCCAAATACTTTGATATTTGGCGCAGGAATCACACCAGCGGATATCCGCTTAAGCCATAATCCTGATTTAAAAACACTGATTATCACTACCGGAAACAACACTGATTCCATAAGCATGACCGGCTTTGATGCGGCAGCCCCCTACGGTACACACGCTGTTGAGTATTTCCAGTTTGAGGGCGGGCAGATACTGACATACGGTGAGCTTATAGATCGGGGGTTTGATATTATCGGAGCAATTGAAGACGATACATTATCCGGAACAGCGGCAATAGACAGGATTACGGGAAATTCCGGAAACGACACACTGTCGGGCGGTATGGGAAACGATATTCTGACGGGTGGCATTGGTGACGACACATATATTTTCAACCAGGGTGACGGGATAGATGTAATAGATGATACGGCGGATGCTTCTGAAGGAAACACTCTTGTTTTCGGAGAAGGGATTACGCTTGAAGACATGAGAAGAAGTCTTGGTTTTAAAGATGGCAAGCTGATTATCCGTATCGGAAGCACCGGAGATGAAGTGCATCTGGCCGGATTTGATCCTGAAATGGCGGATTACGGAAGTCATGCTGTCGAAAATTTCCAGTTTGCGGACGGAACACTCATAAACTATGAACAACTGGTTCAAAACACCTTCATAGTCCCGGGAGACAGTGAAGAGGACAACCTGCAAGGCACCAATGTAACCGACAGGCTCTACGGATATGAAGGTTTGGATAGTCTCAGCGGAGGTTCCGGAGATGATACGCTGACAGGCGGCACAGAAAACGATATTCTTTCAGGAGGCGCCGGAGACGATACCTATGTTTTTAATCCCGGCGATGGAATTGACACCATTTATGATGTTGCTTCGGCCGGAGAAGGAAATCTCATCTATTTTGGAGAGGGTATTTCACGCGACGACCTGTCGATTACCCGTGAGGGCGATATCCTGACTATTAACGTCGGCTTGCAAGGAGACGCCATCCGCTTAATGAACTTTGATCCTGCGGAAACAAGCGGCTCACTTACGGTACGCACAATCGAGTTCTCGGACGGAACACGGATGCATGTTACAGATCTTCTCGGAACCGAAGGAGACGATATTATCATTACCGGCTCAGGTGATGACTCGATAAACGGAAGAGGCGGAAACGATGTCATCAAGACAGGAGCAGGCAGCGATATCCTGACCGGCGGAACCGGAAACGATATTTTAACCGGAGGCATCCATAACGACACCTATATTTTCAATATTGGCGATGGCCTTGATACAATAAATGATCCCGCCGCTCCCGGTGAGGGAAACAGGATTGTGTTCGGACCCGGTATAGCTCCGATTGATATAACACTCACCATTGAAAACACTGCATTGAAGATAAACGTCGGAAGCAATGGCGACGGGATTCTTCTTGGCAATTTTGATCCAAATGATGCAGCCTCGGCTAAAGTGATAGGGACCTTTGAGTTTGAGAATTTTACTGAAATCTCATTTGCGGACTTTATCGAAAGGTACGGTATTCATATTACAGGCACGGATGGTGGTGACATCATTTCCGGAACAAATGTTAATGACACCATTTTGGGCCTTGCAGGAAACGATGTTATAAACGGTGGAACCGGTCCCGATATTATGATCGGAGGCTTGGGCAATGACAGCTACTTTGTAGAAAATGCAGACGACAAGGTTATCGAATCTTTGAATGAAGGAGACGATACTGTAATTGCTTCCACAAGCTACAGTCTTCCGGAAAATGTGGAGAATATTATTCTTTCAGGTTCTGAAGCGATAGACGGCACAGGAAATGCTTTAAACAACACAATCACCGGCAACTCTGCCGCCAATACCCTGTATGGGAATGAAGGCGATGATAATCTGAGCGGGAATTCCGGAGACGATACAATTTACGGGGAAAATGGGAATGATGCTCTTTGGGGTGAAGAAGGTACGGATATTCTGACGGGTGGGGCCGGTAGTGACACTTATGTATTCAACATCGGCGATGGTGTGGATACAATTACAGATGTTTCCACGCTTTCTGAAGGCAACGTGATTCTTTTCGGCGAAGGAATTACAGCAAGCGATCTTACATTTGTCAGAAATGATGGCAGGTTGACGATAAATATCGGCGATAACGGTGACGCCATTAATTTGCTGAATTTTGATCAGGACGAAATTGCCGGTTCCCTTGTTGTCAGAACTTTACAGTTTGCCGATGGCACTCAAATGAATCTTGCCGTTTTTCTCAATCGGCCGCCGGTTGTTGTTACTCCGCTATCGGATCAGACGACAATGGAAGATGCAGTATTTAGCTTTACGGTTCCGGCCAATACCTTTGCAGATATCGATGCAGGTGACAGCTTGACATATAGCGCTGCACTTGCTGATGGAACGGCACTTCCTTCCTGGCTGGCTTTTGATGCGGCGACAAAGACCTTTAGCGGCACACCAGCCAACGACAATGTGGGAACCCTGTCGCTTAAGGTAACGGCTGCCGATATTGCAGGAGCCAGCGTATCGATTGACTTCCATGTTGCTATAGTGAATGTTAACGATACACCTGTTGTTGCCAATCCCATTGCCGATCAGACAACTATGGAAGATGCCGCATTTATCTTTACGGTTCCCGGCAATACTTTTGCGGATGTAGATTTAGATGACACATTGACTTACAGCGCCTCTCTTGCGGATGGAACAGCGCTTCCTTCCTGGCTGACCTTTACTGCGGCAACAATGACCTTCAGCGGCACGCCAATCAATGACAATGTAGGAACACTGTCGCTTAAGGTGACAGCTACCGATACAGCGGAAGCCAGCGTATCGGATGACTTTAATGTTACTGTAGAGAATGTGAACGATCCGCCAGTTGTCACCTATGGCACAAATGGGATGGACTTGATATTTACCGGCCTTGAAAACGACCTCATCTATACATTCGGTGGACCAGATGTTGTTTATTCAGCGGAAGGTAATGACACCATACATGGTGGAGACGGGACAGATCTTTTATTTGGAGATGGCGGCAATGACGTGATTTATGGTGAAAATGGTTCAGACGCCCTTTTTGGAGGCAATGGCAACGATTTTATTTCTGGAGGTAATGATGGCGATTTTATTTATGGCGGCGTTGGTGATGATACCCTTAATGGTGGAACAGGCGCTGATGTGATGATGGGTAGTAATGGAAACGACACTTATTACGTTGATAATACAGGTGATGTGATAATTGAAAACGCCAATGAAGGTACAGATACAGTCAATAGCTCCATTACCTATATTTTAGGTAATAATTTTGAGAATCTTACATTGACGGGCACATCGGCAATTAACGGTACAGGCAATACGGTTAATAATGTTCTTACCGGAAACAGCGGGATTAATATACTTACTGGTAATAATGGAAGTGATTCGCTTAGAGGCAATGGCGGCAATGATATACTGACCGGAGGAAACGGAGGTGATTCTTATCTCTTTTCCAGAACAGATGGAAAAGAGATTATAAATGAAACCGCCGGATTGACCGGAGACGTGGACACTGCGAAGATGATAGACGGGATATCAACGGTAGAGCCTGTCATTGTCAAACAGAATAATGATCTTTACCTGTTTGTGGATGCAGATAATTACATGAAAGTTACGGGTCAGTTTCAGAGCGCAAATTACGGTGTCGAACGTCTTGAGGTAACTGACGGTCAATACATCACACGGCAGGACATTGATAATATCGTAAACACAATGAGCGCCATCAACAATGATGCAGGGATGGACGCAATACAGAAATACAACGCCATGAGAAACGATCAGACATATATCAACATACTTTCTCAGAGCTGGCAGCAGGGATAGGTGTCAGGGGTCAGGGATCAGGGTTCAGGTAAATATTCGTGGCGCGCAGATTGTGGTTTGTTATGGGATTTGCGCGCCTTGCATATAAAGTTTTTTACGAAGCCGTCAAGATTAAAAGGATTGTGAGAGAAATAAAGGAAAATCACGGATGTCTTTTCGTGTTCGCTGTTCATTTTATGCGCTCCTGTTCATTGCAGCAACGGCTTCATTGTCGGGAGCCGAAATGCTCACTTATCGGGATGCTGTTAAAAATACCCTGAACAATTCAGCGCGTATCAGAGTTAAGATCGAAGAAATCAATATATCAGATGCCGTATACAGGCAGAGCTTTGCAGGTTTGTATCCCGAAATCACTGCAAACAGCCGCTTCGAAAAATATGAAAATCTTGACAAAAGAGATGATCAGGCAATCAAGACAATCTCAAGCGAGGTCATAGGCGGTGAAGCAAACGCCTGGAGATCAAGCATATACCTGTGGGGGCAATATTATTTTTCTCACTGGTACAAAAAGAGATTTGAGACGGCATATTATGAAAAATTAAAAGACGCGAGTTATTACGAATGCGATATGGAAACCAAGAAGCTGCTTCGGGAGCTGATAGATGCTTATGGCGCAGCCGCCGAAGGAAAAATTAAAATCAGTTATGCAGCAAAGACTTTGAAACTTCTGCACAGCATTCTAAACTTGAAGAAGACCGCCTTTGCGGGCGGCCAGGCGGCTTACGAGGATGTCCTGAAGGTGGAAGCGGAAATTGCAGATACCGAACGGCAATTATCATCTCTTAAGAAGGAATTTAATGAGAATCTTGAGCGTTTGAGAAGCTATATGGGCTCGGATTGCAGCGATGACGTGGAGCTTGAATTGTTGGTTTCAGACGGCAAATTTCAGATGGCGGCATTTGAAAAGCTTGTAGAGGGCACACCGGAATATAAAGCGCGCATGACGGAACTTGAAGCTATAAAGCTTAAGGAGAAAGCGGTCGCGAACAATTACTGGCCGGATATTTCAGCGTACGGACGTTATGATTATTATGGCAGCAACCCGGACAGCCTGGATAATTCCGTGCGGGATATCCGGGAAACTTCATATTCGGCAGGCATTCTGATAACTCTGCCTGTTTTTGACGGTGGTGTAAGAAAATGGGAGCGCAGGAAAAGCGATCATGAACTCAGAAGACAAAAAGAAAGCGTTATGGCGGTCATGGAGGAAAAAGGGCGGGATATCAAAACTCTTTATGCCGGGTATTCTGAACTGTCAAAATCTTTAGAGCATTACAGAAAACTGCATGACAGATATAGCAAAATATTGGATATCACTAAAAAAGCAAATGTCTTTGGTGAAAAAAATTTGATGGACATCATGGAGATGGAAAAAGAGGCCCTCTCTGTTTCGCGGGATTTGAAGACAGCGGAGCATGCCATAGCAGTTTATGAGAAACGGCTGGCGCTGGAGATGGACTATAAACATTTTATCAGTGAGTATTATGGAGACTGGGCTTACAAGTATTGAAGTAGTGTCGAAGATCCATGCCGTCAGCATCGACCTTCAGGCTGTGAAAAGGCGATATTTTGTCGAAGGCGAGCTCGCGCCTGCGGAAGTTTTAAGAATACTCAAAGATCACGGGATGCGCGCAAGGCAAAAAAAACTCAAATCCTTGGAAGAGCTTTTTAAATATCCGGCGCCTTCCATCATTATTGCACAGGATGGAACTTACCACGTATTTGTAGGTAAGAAAGACGGGAAGTTATTCATTTTTAACTGCACGGAGAAAAAAATAAATGAGATGACGGAGGAAGCTTTTTTCTCTTTCTGGAGTAAAGAGGCAATTGCAGTTTATCCGCGTTTTACAAAGACCGAGTTTTTTTTAAACGTCCGGTGGCTTTTCAAGGAGTTTTTCAAACACAGGCCCGTTTTTTCAGCGGTTATTCTGTCATCCTTTTTTATACAGACCTTCGGGCTGGTAACACCGCTTTTCATTCAGGTGATAATAGATAAGGTGCTCGCTCATCATGCCCTGACAACTCTTAAAGTTGTTGCCGGCGCTTTTGTGATTGTTCTGCTGTTTGATACGGCATTTAATCTAATGAGGAATTATCTCCTTTATCACACTGCCAACAAAATCGATGCGAGTCTCGGCGCTAAAGTTTACCGGCACCTCCTGTCGCTGCCGTTCAGATATTTTGAAGTCAGGAAGGTAGGAAATATAATAGCAAGAGTCCGTGAGCTTGAGAATTTAAGACAGTTCATGACGAACATATCGCTTACGGTGCTTCTCGACACTGTATTTTCAGTGTTGTTTGTCGTGATCATGCTTATTTACAGCGTCTATCTGACCTTGATTGTTCTTTTGTTTGTGGCTGCCATTGGCCTGATCTCCTTTATTGCAACGCCGATGATCAAGGTAAAGCTTGAAGAGAAATTCCAGAAAGGCGCTGCCTCACAGTCCTTTCTGGTTGAATCGATAACCGGAATTCAGACCGTGAAATCTCTGGCAATCGAGGGCAAGATGGTAAAGGACTGGGAAAACAAACTGGGCGATTATATATTCTCGGCGTTTAAACTTTCCAATGTGGGTAATGTTGCTATTTCGTTTTCCCAGATGCTGCAAAAGATGATGACACTGGCTGTAATATATTTCGGAGTCGGTCTTGTTTTTGAAGGCAGGCTCAGCGTGGGGCAGCTCATTGCATTTCAGATGTTCGGTTCCCAGTTGAGCGGGCCGATTTTGCGTCTTGTCCACATGTGGCAGGACTTCCAGCAGGCGAAACTTTCACTTGATAGAATTGGAGATATCATCAATACACCGCCTGAGGTTGTGGGCGGAGCGATCACGGTTAAGCAGCTTAAAGGAGGAATTACGGCAAAGGAAGTATCTTTCCGTTATACGCCGGATGGTCCGCTGGTGCTTGATCGTATAAGTTTTAATATTGCTCCCGGCATGATGGCAGGAATTGTGGGACGAAGCGGCTCCGGGAAAAGCACAGTAGCAAAGCTTATTCAGAGGCTTTATCTGCCGGTGGAAGGAACGATTCTGATAGACGACGTGGATATAAAACATCTGGACCCTCTTTTTTTAAGATACAGAACAGGAATCGTGTTGCAGGAATGCTTTCTTTTCAGCGGAACGATTAAGGATAATATCGCAATAGCCTCGCCGGATGCAAACATGGAGCGGATAATTCAGGTATCCCGCGCGGCAGGAGCTCACGATTTCATATCTGAGACGCCCACGGGCTATGATACCTATGTGGAAGAGCGGGGAACATCGTTGTCAGGCGGACAAAAGCAGCGGATCGCCATTGCAAGAGCGCTGATTACAAATCCGAACATACTTATTTTCGACGAGGCTACCAGCGCTCTGGATTACGAATCAGAGCGGATTATCCATAAAAATCTTAACATGATCCGGAAAGACAGAACGGTGATCATTATCGCCCACCGGCTTTCAGTCATGCGCGAGTGCGAATTGATAATCGTTATAGACAGAGGAAAGATCATCGAAACCGGAAATCACGAATCACTGATGCGGCAAAACGGTCTTTACGCTTATCTATACAGACAGCAGGAGGAAAACCGCCTGTGAAAAACACCGATTATCATGATTTTAAACCTATTCTTGCAGAGATTGAAGATCGTCCTCAAAATCCTATAGGCGCCTTGTTTCTCTGGACGATAATATCACTTATGTTTGTCGTTCTTTTGGGTTTGTTCTTTGTAAAAGTCGATGTAGTAGTTACAGCGCGGGGCAAAATCGTTCCTCTGGGTGATGTCAAAGTAATGCAGCCTTTAGAGACAGGCGTGGTGACTGGTATTAATGTCAAAGAAGGAGATTTTGTAAAAAAGGGCGATATTCTGCTGGAGATAGATCCATCGGTTGATACGGCTGATCTGGAAGGGAAGGAGAGAAATCTGAAGTCTTCAAGGCTTGCCATGGAGCGGATAGACGCCATTTTAAACGGAAAGGAGTTTTTTCCAAAAAGCAAAGAGGCTCAGGAAGAAACGCTCAGGGCGCAGATTGCCCAGTATAATGCCCAGAGAAATATATATACTTCAACCCTGAAGGAGAAAGAAAAGGAGTGCATAGAGACTCAAAGTGCGCTTGACGCCCTTAAAAACGAGATTGGAAGTATAGACAGTCTGCTTGCAATAACCGTAGAAGATGAAAGACGACAGAAAGCTCTGGTGGAGATAGGCGCCCTCGCCGATAACCGATACAGGGAAAAGATAAAAGAAAGAATGATTCTGGAAAAAGAGATAAGCGTCAAGACCGGTCAGGCGGAACAAACGGGGATAAAGCTTAGCAGGATCAGGGATGAAATAGAAACTTTCAAAAGTAACTTCAGGGAGAAGCTCCTTTCGGAGTTATCCGCAAATATGCAGAGCAAAAACACACTGGAGGCTGAAGTCAGCAGCATTAGATTCAAGCAGGGAAAAAGGTTTATCGTGTCTCCGGTAGATGGTTTTGTCCATATTTTGACTGCAAAAACAATCGGTGGTGTTGTGACCACAGCCCAACCCCTTATCAGCCTTGTTCCGGAAAAAACTCCTCTGGTGGTAAATGCCGTCATCTTAAATAAAGACATTGGCTTTGTGAAAAAGGGACAACGCTGTGTAATCAAAGTGGAAACTTTCGACTTTCAAAAGTACGGCACAATCGAAGGCGCAGTTGAGAGTATTAATCCATACAGCCTTGAAGAAAACAGCAAAGAAAAGAATGCAGATAAAGAGAAGGAGATTGAAACTGGAGGCTACCCGGTTCGCTTTAAGCTTTTTTCAGATGTCCTGAAAATCAAAGACGGTTCGGTGTATTCGATAAAGCCTGGAATGTCCGTTACCGCCGAGATCAACGTGGGAAAAAGACGGGTTATTGAATTCTTCCTTTTCCCGATTATACGCTATCTGGATGAGGGATTGAAGGTCAGATGAAAAAGGGATGGGAATATCTCTGAATGTGAGACAGCGGGGAGTTGTCCAGCCGCTTAAATTATTACTTGCTTTCAAATACGGCTGAACCGTTCCAGTCGTCAGGGGGAGGGGATCGTTTTAATTTTTCAATTCTTTTCAGATAGAGACCGGACGGACCGTCAGAAGGGTTAATTTCAAGCGTTTTTTTGAGTAAATCTATTGCTGTCTCCCATTTTCTGTTCCTGTATGCGTAAAGCCCTTCATGAAATATATTCAGTGAATCGACGATCCTTGTATCTGCTTTTTCGGTATAACCTGCGACCTCAAATATAGTAACAAAATTCTCTTTTCCTTTTACTCTGACTATGTCAAGTTCTCTCAGGAGGAATTTGCCTCTCAAGGCCGGTATGGCGGATTCTCCGGCTATGATATTTGTACCGTAAACCTTGTTCAAACCTTCGAGCCGTGATGCCAGATTAACCGCGTCTCCTATGATTGTATAATCCATGAACTCATGGCTTCCGAGATTCCCTATAGTTACTATGCCGGTATTGAGCCCGATTCCCAGATTCAGTCTGTCCATGCCCTTAATCTCCGAAAGCCTCAGATTTTTCAGAGCGATCAGCATATCGAGCGATGCGTGCGCTGCCTTGATTGAATGATCCGGGAAATAAACCGGGGCTCCGAAAAAGGCCATTATAGCGTCGCCCATCAGCTTATCAAGGGTTCCTCCGTATTTGAAAACAACAGGGATCATTGCATCAAAGTAAGTGTTAAGCAGGCGGCTTGTGTCATTTGCCCCAAGCTCTTCGGAGAGGGTTGTAAAACCTCTCAAATCCGAAAAGAGAATCGACACCTCCTGTGTGTGTCCTTTGAGGGTAGTCTCAATATCGCCCTTTATGAGATTGTCCACAACGCATGGTGAAACATAACGTCCGAATAGCCCGGTGACAAAAGCGGTTTTCTTTTTGTCGATGTGCTTCTGAATCATTATTCCAGAAACAAACTGGAGGATAATAATACCGATGAAAGGAGAGATATCTATCCAGAGAAGCTTTCTTAAAAACATGATATGGGAAAATAAAACGACCAGGGCGATGTTTATACAAAAAACAATAACTTCTCCCGCAAAGCCTATAGCAGGGATATAAAAGACCAGACCAGCAAGACCAGTGATTACGGTCAGAAGCATCACTCTGTTTTCAGGCATCTTTTTTATGAATTCACCACTCAGCATGGTTTCAATGGCGTATGCGTGACATGATATTCCCGGGTCTTTTCCACCAAGGATATCTCCGACTACGGATCCGAACTTTTCTTCATATTCACGGACAGGACTGTAGAATCTTGTGAAGGGAGTGCTGAAGAAATCCTTCTGGGTTACGAGGCTGCTTCCTATAATTATAATTTTGCCTTTTACTTTATCCGGCGAAAAACGATTCATGACCGCATCTGCGTACGATATCCGTTCGAAGGAGGTGTAGTCACCCTTATAGTTGATTAAGAGTTCCGGATACGGAAGGCGAAGTCTCTTTCCGGAATCTGAACCCATTTCGAAAAACTCCTTGCCGGAAAAATCAAGGGAGAAATCCAGGTTTAAATAAGATCTGACAATCTCCAGGGAGAATGAAGGGGATAATTGGAGATTTCCGTCCGGAAGCGGTTTTGCGTCTAAAAAACGGATTTTCCGCAGGATTTCGTCATCGTCAAGTGGAACGTCGATGAATCCGTCACCTATCATGCCATCCCTGAAAATTTGAATGGGAAGTATTTCGCCTGCCGGAGAAGCCGAAACCTTTGCAAGAACAACGTTGTTGTTTTTACTGATTGCTTCTGCAAGCGATGAGTCGGATTCAGGATTAAGGTCGGGGGATGAAAGTACCAGGTCGAGTCCTATTATTTCAGCGCCGGCCCCGTTAAGATTATGAATGGCTTGAGCAATCTGATATCTAGACCATGTCTCCCTGTGCCTTTTTAGTTCAACGGCGCTCTTTTCATCCATCAGAACAAGAAGAATTTTGCCGGAAACCTTTTCCTTTCCGCGCCATTTTATGTGAAGGTCATAAAGGTAGTTATCGCTTCTTTTTAACAAGCCGTAATTATAAGAAAAACAAACGCAGGATATCAAAACGGCCGTTGTAAGAATCGAAAATATTACCTGAAAGCGGTGAAGACGTTTAGCGGATATCATTTGATACTTTTGCCAGATACTTCGGGATGTTCCCTTCTATTCCTCCAATCGGACTTGATACTATTACGATAACCCTGCAATTCTTAAGAATACGGCTTGAAGCATCTTCTTTTTTAAGATCCAGAGTGTCTGCAACGCTGATGAGAAGATTTGTGTTCATTAATCCCTGAGCCTGCCTGACATCCTTTACGATGTAATTTTTACGTTTTTCCCTTTTTTCCGGCTCTCCGGCGACAGCTTCACCGGTTGTGATTATGAATCCCGCTCTTTCAAGTATACTTTCTATGGATTCTTTTTGAGATATCAGACTTTCTTTCGGCTCATCCGATACAACATATTTTGCCATACCTCTTTGGATCAGGGCTGATTCATTCGTCATTCCCGGTTCATAAACTACTTCACCGGTTTCACTCAGTATTTTCGGGAAAACAGCAGGCTTTACGCGCCCTTCTTTGGGAAGATCCCTTGCATCCAGTACAAGCCACGGTTTTTCTTCATCTTCAATAACGAATTCCGCGGAGGGTTTCGGCAGGTTCATCCAGTCAAAGGGTACCGTTTTCAACCCTGTTATAAGCATTGAAGTCAGACCTTCTACTCCGGTAAGCGGCGCGATTAATGTGACTTCGTAATAAGGCTGCTTCTCATTTTTTATGAATTCAGTTTTATGCACCCTGTACCGGACAAGAGCTTTCAGCTCGATGACTACACGGTCTTTTCCGAGCGCCTCAAGTGTACGCCGGTCATCGAGACGGACTCCGGCAGCAACCTTGATTATGTTCCCGGCTGCTATAACATGGGCTGCTCTGAGGGCGGATGCGTCAGAAGCATGATTAAGATGAAGATAGCCCCTTCCAACACCGTAAATGATGCCTTTATCCCAATCAATACTTCCATACGGGTATGTTTCAATAAAAGAGGAGAACCTGTCATCTTCGATGCTCGATGAAAAAGCAGGAAGGAAAATGATAAAAAGGATAACGCATGCTATGGTTTTCCACTTTAATTTCTTCTCCGAAGTGAAATTTGGGTCTGGTTTCATGATCTCTCGCCTCCCGGATGGAAAATATGGAATATCATG
>CAZOEH010000023.1:0-16751 GCA_964578785.1 uncultured Desulfonema sp.
ATGCCTATGATGCAGCCAACCTGATCTTCAAGGCCATTGAAAAAGTTGCCAAGAAGGAAAAGGATGGAACTCTCTATATCGGCCGCAAAGCCCTGAGGGACGCCCTCTATGCTACGAAGAATATGAAGGGCATCACCGGCAAAATCACCTGTAATGAATACGGTGACTGCGCCGATCCGCGAATTGCCGTTTATAAGACGACCTCTGAAAATGTTAAAACTTTAGTAATGCCTAAAAAATCTTTCTGGAAACCATACTAAAGATTGCCTGAAGAGAAACCCGGTTTTGTTCCTGACAAAACCGGGTTTCTTATATGGAAGGAATTTCATGCCGACAAAGTTTCAACGATGGAAAGAAAGTATTACAGCAACAGATATTGTGATGTGGTTTATCGGGTTCGCCCTTCTGGTTTTTATAATCCTGGGCTCTGTCCTGACCCTCAGGGCAGGCAGATATACTCCTGTTCAGTGGTTTGATTTCGTTATCTACGGTTTGGCTCAAGGAAGCATATATGCTCTGGTTGCCATGGGCTATACACTTGTCTATGGTGTATTGCGTATGATCAATTTCGCCCATAGCGAAGTCTTTATGAGCGGTCCCTTCACCGCCTATTATGTCGCCGCCTATTTTTCCAGAAGCAGCCTGCTTGACAGCCATCCTTTAATTTGCCTTATTATCGTTTTTATTGTTTCCATGTCGATATCGACTTTAATAGCCTTTCTGCTGGAAAGGATCGCATATCGCCCTTTAAGAAACGCGCCTCGCCTGATTCCCCTGATTACAGCCATAGGAGCCTCATTCACCCTCATGTATCTTTTCCGGGGATTATACGGCACCGGTTTTCAGGCCTACCCTGTTTGGGAAATTTTTTCCGGCAAATGGGCATTATTTAAAGGTTTGGAAATAGGCAAAATACAGGTTTTCGTTATTTTTGCGGCCGCACTCGTGATGGTAGCCCTCTATCTGTTTATACAACGCACCCGGATAGGCAAGGCTGTCCGTTCTGTTTCCGAAGACAAGGATGCCGCTTCTTTAATGGGTGTGGATATAGACAAGACCATCTCGATCACTTTTATCATCGGCGGTGCTGCCGCCGGAGCCGCGGGAGTTCTTTATGCTCTTGTATTCAAACAGGTATTTTTTATGATGGGTTTTATTCCGGGAATAAAGGCTTTCACCGCTGCTGTTCTGGGCGGCATAGGCAATATTCCCGGTGCGATGCTGGGAGGGCTTCTGCTCGGTTTACTTGAATCCCTCGGGCCATCCTTATTTCTTGACGGATACAATATCGCCGCGCCTTACCAGCTCAAAGATGCGATCGCTTTTTTGGTGCTCGTATTGGTATTGATTTTTCGCCCAACCGGCCTTCTTGGAGAACGGCTGGCTGTTAAAAAAGCATAGCACCTGTAATCGAAAGAGAAGAAATGGAAGAAATTCGCGCCATCTGGCAACATGGAATAAAGGTTGGAATAGTTGGCGGTATTGTCCTGATACTGACAGCGTTAATCGGCATGATAGAGGTCTTTACCCAACGGCAGGTCATTGCGGACACTCTCTCAATGGGTCATGCCCTCTATCTGGCCGCCGGGCTGCTTATATGTTACATGGCTGCCAAACGCACTGCGCAGGCTAAGCCTCTGCTGGTTATTTCGAACAGTATATTTGCAGGATTGACAACCGCGATTTTTTTAGCGTTGCTGATCATTCTGGGCAGATATCTCAATTTAAGGCTGATGTTCATCAATGCATCCGATTTGCTGCTGAATAATCTGCTTACTTTCGGCGTCGAGGGAAACAGCGGATTGCGACTGCTTTTGATTGCGGGAATGGCCACCGGCCTGATCACCGGTTTTTTCTACCTTCTTCCGCAGATTCTCCGCACGGTTATTTTATGGTCTTTAGCGGGCTTGGCTTTTGCGGGTGTCCTCCAGGAACTCATCCGGCCGATCCTCTCCAATAATTTCCCGGACATCATCAGCGAATGGCTTTTAACAAGCGACGGCCTTACGGTAAAAGGCGCTATTTCAATTTTCATTTTCGTTGCCCTTGCGGCCTTGTCGTGGACAGTCAAGGGCGAAGGAATCAGGCGGGGCTGGCAGGGTTTGCCGAAGAAACAGAAATCAACATGGAGAGCGGTCGGAACCATTATTCTTTTAGTCATTATCCTGATCGCGCCATGGCGTTTAGGGCTGTTCATGAGTGAAGTTATGACTATTGTCGGCCTTTATGTGCTATTAGGACTCGGCCTGAATATAGTCGTCGGGTATGCGGGTCTGCTGGATCTCGGCTATGTGGCTTTCTTTGCGATAGGAGCCTATGTCACGGCATTGATCACATCGCCCGAAATAATGAATTTGAACTGGAATCTCTGGTCGGCGATCCCATTTGCTCTCTTTTTCGGCATTTTAGCCGGAGTATTTCTCGGTGTTCCGGTTCTCAAGATGCGTGGTGATTATCTGGCCATTGCCACTATGGGATTCGGCGAAATTATTCGTCTCCTTGTTCTTTCAGATGCCTTGCGTCCGTTTCTGGGCGGATCCCAGGGTATTGGCCAAATTGCAAAACCCAAGTTGTTTGGTTTTATTTTCAAGGGACCGCAGGAAATCTATTATCTGATTATTGCCGGGTGCATGCTGGTGATTTTTGTTTCATGGCGGCTGAAAGATTCGCGGATCGGGAGAGCCTGGAAAGCCATGCGGGAGGATGAGGATGTCGCCCAGGCCATGGGAATAAACCTGGTATCGAACAAGCTGCTGGCTTTCGGCACAGGCGCCGGGTTTGCCGCATTAAGCGGCGTCATCTTCGGAAGCAAGATAGGATCGATTTATCCGCATAGCTTCAATATTATGGTATCCATCAATATTGTATGCCTGATTATTTTCGGTGGGATAGGCAGTATCCCCGGAGTAATTGTCGGGGCTGCCGCTCTTATCGGCCTTCCGGAACTGTTAAGAGAATTTGCCGAATATCGTTTTCTGGTTTACGGCATAGCCCTGGTTATTATGATGCTGATCCGGCCTGAGGGGTTATGGCCTGAAGATATTCGTAAACGGGAGTTGCACGGGGGGGAACCAAACGGAGCAACCGGTTAGAAGCGCTTATAACGTTGAAATAATTAGGAGGGTTTACGGCACCAATACTTATATCACGTAATACTACCAAGCATTTCGGCGGATTAACCGCCGTGGACGGTCTGGACATAGAGATCGAAGAAAAGACCATTCACAGCGTCATCGGGCCGAACGGCGCTGGGAAAACGACGTTTTTCAACTGTATCACAGGTTTTTATAAACCGGATGCCGGTGAAATACTGCTTGAAAATCATTCTTTAGTCGGCCTTATGCCTGACCGTATAGTTCGCCTTGGTATCGCCAGAACCTATCAGAATATACGTCTTTTCCCCGATTTGACTGCGATTGAAAACGTGCTGGTGGGTATGCACGCCCACCTGAAATCAAGTTACCTCGGTATAATATTGAATACCCCATTCGTCAGAAAGGAAGAAAAAGAAGCGGAAGCGGAAGCCAATCGACTGCTCAAGTTCGTTAACCTGGAAACGAAAGCCAATATGCTTGCCAAGCACCTTCCTTACGGCGATCAGAGACGCCTTGAGATCGCGAGAGCTCTTGCCACGAAACCAAAATTATTGTGCCTTGACGAGCCTACCGCCGGCATGAATTCCGGAGAAACCCAGGCTATGTGCGATTTCATTCAGAGCCTCCGTGATGATCTTGGAATCACGATCATGCTGATAGAGCACCAGATGCGGGTGGTAATGGGGATTTCAGAGATTATAACTGTTCTGGATTACGGCAGTAAACTCGCCGAAGGCACTCCGGATGAAATCAAACGGAATCCGGAAGTCATTGAAGCATATCTCGGAAAAGGGAGCGCTTCCCAGGTCCATTAATATTAAACCTTTGAAGAACATACAATTTTTGCCAAATGTAAGGAAGGTGACAATAAAGACTCAGGTTTCTGGTTTATAGTTCCTGGTTTCTGGTTAAAAGAGAAAAACCAAAAACAACAAACCAGAGACCAGAAACCAAATTTTTATAGTAATCGGGCAATAATGGATGTTATGCAAAAGTTTTAATATGCCGTGATAAAGGAGTACCAGGTATGGCGTTGCTTGAAGTTAAAAATATCCATGTTTTTTACGGAAATATACATGCGCTCAAAGACCTCTCCCTGATTGTCGAAAAGGGAGAAATCGTCACACTGATCGGAGCTAACGGTGCGGGTAAAAGCACGACTCTGAAAACTTTGAGCGGTCTTTTGAAACCCCGGAGCGGATCAGTACAGCTCGAAGGGGATGAACTGACAAGATACCCGGCCCATAAGATCGTGACCAAAGGCATGATCCATGTTCCGGAAGGCCGGCGCATATTCGGCCGCCTGACCGTACTGGAAAATCTGGAAATGGGAGCTTTTACCGTCAAAAATGAACAGCTTAACAAAAGCAATTTAACAAAGGTTTTTGATATCTTTCCCCGCCTGAAAGAAAGGCGCAAACAGCTGGGAGGCACACTCAGCGGCGGTGAGCAGCAGATGCTGGCAATGGGCCGGGCGCTTATGTCCAATCCCAAGGTCCTTTTTCTGGATGAACCCTCTATGGGCCTCGCGCCGGTGCTTGTGGACAACATTTTTGAAAATGTCAGGCAAATGCATGCCGCCGGAGTGACGATCCTTCTGGTTGAGCAAAACGCCAGGATCGCTCTGCAGGTCGCCAGCCGCGGATATGTGCTGCAGACCGGAGCCATAGTCCTTGCCGATACGGCAGCCAATCTGCAGTCTAATGAGATGGTGCGGAAGGTTTATATGGGTGAAGCATAACAGCGAGACCTTTGTATAACTCCCCCTTTTGCCCAAGTTCAAGGAAAGCTATAAAAACGAAGGTCTCCGGTTTATAGTTTCTGGTTTCCGGTTAAAAGAGAAAAACCAGAGACAACAAACCAGAGACCAGAAACCATCTTATCGATTCCCGAGCGCCAGCTTAACGCCAAAACCGATCAGGGCAGCACCCGCGAGGCGTGTAGCCAATTTACGCGCATACGGCAGAGCCGAGAGCCTGCGCGCTACCATGTTACCGACAAAAACCAGTCCCGCCTGGTAAATTAAGCTAATGACGGTAACATGCGCCATCATAACGCCCAGCGTTACATGCGATGCGTCGGCTCTCAGAAAAAGAGGAAAGAACGCCACGAAGAAGAGAACCACCTTAGGATTGGTGAGACTTACAGTGAATGCCTGGCGAAAATAGACCGAGCCGCTTTTTACCGGCTCTTCAGCATTACCGCCTTTGTCTGCAGAGTTGCGAATCAGCTGAAAACCCATCCAGCAAATGTATGCCGCACCGAACCATTGAAGCCACTTGAACATAACAGGGTTTGCATTCATGACTGCCGCCAGGCCGGCAACAGCCGCGACCATATATACGAAGTCTCCGACCAGAGTGCCCCAAACCGAGCCGAGTCCGGCGCCTATGCCGTTCCGCGCAGTGGCATTCAGTATAACGAGCGTGCCTGCTCCGGGGATCAGCTGGAAAACTATGATTGCCGCAACAAAGCTTGCGTAGTTCTGGATCTCAAACACGATTAAATCTCCCTTCTGTTAATATGTCCGTTTTTTTCTAATCAACTCGTAAAAAGCCATATGCGAACGGATTTGAGATTTTTGGGAAAAAGCTCATTGAGAGAGCATATTTCTACTTTTTACGAAGCCATCATAAAATATTAATGACACGCTTCATTCCGATAAGACCCTGAAATACTCCGCCCTACAGAGGAAGTTCAGTTCCTGTCCCCTTCTCCAGAGCCTTCTTGTATATCAGAATCGCCGTTGCCATGTCATCCAGCGCAATACCGAGGTTTATGCTGATCGTACGCTCTTCGGCTCTCTCCCTTCCGGGTTTTTTGCCTGAAACAATCGCGCCCAGATCGGCATAAGGCTGCGGGGTATTTTTGAAATAGCCGATTTTCCGATAGTATCCCATCTGGTCTATATCATCCGTAGCCAGCTTATCGGCCTGTTTCAGAGCTTCGCCTTTCCAGTATGAATCAAAATCAACGGGAGAAGCAAAAGATCCCTCTGCAAGCCAGCCCGCCTCGATCACCGGGGACGGATTCTTCAGTATGGGGCCGCTTGTAACTACCAAATCCAGGCCGGCCACCGCTTCTTTCGGGCTCTTAACTACTTCTATGTCGGCCTGCGCGATCTCCTTCATCTCTTTAGCGTATCGCTGAGCAATTTCCGGGTAAATATCGAATGCCCTGACTTTGGAAATCTTGAACAGACATGCCAGCGCTTCCAGATTATTTCTCCCCTGAACGCCGCAGGCCAGAATACCTACAGTAGAGCTTTCCTTTCGTGCCAGATATTTTGCGGCAATGGCGGTCGCTGCGCCGGTGCGCTTTGCGGTTATCCATGTTGCATCCATAACCGATATGGGCAGACCGGTGTCAGGGTCGTTCAGGATAAGCAGTCCGCTGATGTAAGGGAGATTCTTCTTCTGATTTTCAGGATATCCGGAGACCCATTTCACACCTGCCGCGTTCATGCCCGGTATATATGCGGGCATCGCGTGGATGAACGCATCTTCGCGCGTGTGGATTCCGGGTTTGGGAGGCATTTCAACCCGGCCTTCTCCCTTCTCGCGAAACATTTTATCCAACGCATCGATAATATCCGACATCGGCAGATTCAGAGTTTCCACGTCTTTCCGGCTCAAATACAGCACTCTGTTCGCATTCACTTTTCCTCTCCTTTAATCTTTCGGTTTATTTTATATATTCCGTGAGTACGGAACATGCCGTCGATATCATAATTACCGGTCAAATGGCAACAATTTCAATTAACGGAACAATCTGTTGCCATTTCATAATTGATATGGATAATATGCGTATAAGCGATCTCTTTACCTGCTGAAAGGATAAATCATGGGAAAAAACGTGATACTTATAACAGGCGCTTCATCAGGCATAGGCAATGCTGCGGCAGAATATCTGATAGAAAAAGGGCACAATGTTTACGGAGCAAGCCGCACTTTTCCAACCGGAAACTTTCTTTTCAACGCATTAAAGATGGATGTAAAGAATGACGAATCAGTTAATGATGCGGTCAGCCGGATAATAGCAAAAGAGAGCAGGATCGATGTTTTGATAAACTGCGCCGGATTCGGGCTTGCAGGATCAATTGAAGACACGTCCGCTGATGAAGCGAAAGCACTGTTTGAAACCAATTTTTTCGGCCTTTTCCGCGTATGCAGGGCCGTTATTCCCGGAATGCGTGAGCGGAAATCAGGGCTCATCATAAACATCGGCTCCCTTGCCGGGCTGGTTCCCATACCTTTCCAGGCATTTTACAGCTCGAGCAAATATGCCGTTGAATCCTTTACGGAGGCATTAAGAATTGAACTGCTACCCTTCGGTATAAGGGTTGTCCTGATAGAGCCGGGAGATTTCAAAACAGGATTTACCGCAAACCGGAAAACGGCGGCAGAATCAAAAGTAAAGGAAACTTACCGGGATAAATTTTCAAAGGCTCTTTCAATAATGGAGAAAGATGAATCAAACGGCCCGCCGCCGGTTAAAATAGCAGAGCTTATAGCGCGCATAATGGATAACCCCACACCGCGATTAAGATATACTGCCGGCAAACTTTCCCAGATATTGCCTGTAAAACTCCGCAGTTATATTCCCCATAAAGCTTCGGAATATCTGCTGATGAAATATTACGGGCTATGATGACCGCCTTTCAGGATGCAGGGTATGCAGGAGTTGCAATTCTCCTGCTCCTGCTATGCTCTTAATTTTTCAAAGGCATTGCCTGCTTCCGGGGCCAGCTTAATAAAACCGGACACGGTATCGCAAATGTAATCTTCACAAACAGCGCAATTTTCAATCGCCGCTAACCAGAAAAATCTTCTCTTGATTTGCTTGGCATGACCTAGGATGACAATAGTGGACACAAAATCTTTCATGCTGCATGGCGGGAGCTTTAGTTTTTTGCAAATCTACACAACAACTTCCACCGAATGTTCCTGGCCATCATCAAAAAGTGTTATTGCGTTCCCCGGTTTTACGATCCCATCCACCGAAACAGTCGATGCTTCTTTTTCACCTGACTGTTTTTGAGTAACCATTATGTGATAGATAGTTGCACGAAAACGGTAGTGGATGGTAAAACCATCCCAATCGGAGGGGAGACAGGGCTTGAAAGACAACTTGTCCGTTTCCAGGCTGAGACCCAGGAGTGATTCCACGATAAGGCGGTACATTAATGCAGCCGATCCCGTGTACCATGTCCATCCGCCCCGGCCCGTGTGCGGTGGGGTCGAATAGACGTCCGCTGCGACAACGTAGGGCTCGACTTTGTATCTTTCGATTCCTTCAGCGGATTTCCCGTGGTTTACCGGGTTAATCATCGCGAGAAGTTCCCACGCGCGGCGGCTGTCGCCTAATGCGGCAAAGGCCATGATCGCCCAGATCGCAGCGTGGGTGTACTGTCCGCCGTTTTCCCTTACACCCGGAACATAGCCTTTTATGTAACCCGGATTCAAATTGGATTTATCAAAGGGTGGATCCAATAATTGAATAATGGAGTCTGCCCGGCTAACCAGATATTTGTCCACCGCTTCCATTGACATCCGAGAATGCTCCTTGTCACCAGCGCCCGAAAGAACGGACCAGCTTTGTGCGATTGAATCAATTTTGCATTCCGGGTCCTTTGCCGAGCCGAGCGTGGTACCGTCATCGAAAAAAGCCCGAAGATACCATTCACCGTCCCATCCGTGTTGTTCGATACTCCGGCGCAGCCCGTCAACCTCTCTGTCGCATTGTTTGCTGAAGTCCAGGTCGCCCCGGAGCCGAGCGATCACTGTGAACCGGATGAGAACGTCGCACATGAAGAACGCCAGCCAAATGCTCTCGCCTTTGCCTTCATGGCCTACCAGATTCATTCCGTCGTTCCAGTCGCCGGATCCGATGAGTGGAAGGCCATGTTCGCCAAAACTGAAACCTCTCCGGATAGCCCGCACGCAATGATCGTAAAGAGTGGCTGTTTCTCCGGATCGGATGGGAAGATCATAGTAGGAGTCCTCTTCGGGATTGACCGGGCGGCCCTTGATGAAATGAATCGATTCATCCAGTACACCCGTGTCGCCGGTACTTTTAACGTAGCGGCACGTTGCCAGCGGAAGCCAGAGGAAGTCATCGGAACAGCGGGTACGCACTCCCCTGCCCGTTGGCGGGTGCCACCAATGCTGGACATCTCCTTCGGAAAACTGGCGACCCGCGCAGAGGAGCAGGTGATCCCGCACGAGACGATGCTCAGTGTGAACGAGGCTCATCATGTCCTGTAACTGGTCACGGAAACCGAAGGCGCCCCCGGACTGGTAGTGCCCGCTCCTTCCCCAGAGCCGGCAGGCGAGCGTCTGATACAGGAGCCAGCCATTAACAAGGAAATTGACGGATTGGTCGGGTGTTTCTACCTGGACTGCGCCGAGCGTGTGACTCCAGTAGTTCCAGACGGCTTCAAGCGCCTTTCGTGCAGCGGCGGAGTCACGGAAGCGACGAGCGAGACCCGCGGCGTCATCGGCATCTATCCCGGCACCGAGAGTGAATACAATCTCCCGCTCTTCCCCGTCATCGAGATCAAAAGCCACATGAACGGCAGCGCAGGGATCGAGCGCAGCACCAATCCTGCCGGAAAGGCGTGACCGGGTCATTGCGGCGGGGCGGGATAGAGTCCCATTGCGACCGATAAACTCAGTTCTGTCAGCGCTTACCGTTCGGGTGGCATGATCCACGTTAAAGAAGGCAACCCGTTTGCCGAATTCGGCGCTGTAAGGGTTGTGCGCAAAGACCGCGCCGCTTTGAGGGTCCACCTCGGTGATAACGTGCATCGCTGTTTTTGAGCGCATTTCCCCAAGCACCCACTCCACATATCCGCTCACTGAGAGCCGACGCGAACGTCCGGAACGGTTGCTCACCTTGAGCACAGTAAACTTGACAGGTGCTTCCATGGCCACGTAAACCCGTACCTCCGAGCTTACGCCCCGCTCCGTGTGCTCGAACACGGTGTAGCCGAATCCGTGCCGTGTGACGTAGGGAGTTGCACCCCTTATTGGATACGGCATTGGGGACCAGAAATGGCCGCGCTCCTCGTCGCGAAGGTAAAAAGCCTCGCCGCCGGAATCACATACAGGATCGTTATGCCAGGGGGTGAGACGGAATTCGTGAGCGTTTCCGCTCCACGTATAGGCAGATCCGTTTTCCGAGACGACGGTTCCGAAGTGAGGATTGGCCAGCACATTGACCCACGGCGCCGGTGTTACCTGCGCGCTACCGGTTGAAATGATGTACTCGCGACCATCAGAGGTAAATCCCCCCGTTCCATTAAAAAACATCAGGTCCTCACGGGGCATGACCGCAACTGTCGACTGAACAGGGCGATGGGTGCGGGTCGACGCAAGGGCCGGAATCACAGGCTGCGCCGGGCCGCGGCGATTTATTTGTTCTTCGAGCGTTCCCCGGCTGTCGCTGATGATGGCGCGTGCCACCGCCTGAAAGAGGACGCGATCCTCATCCGATATCTGCTCGGCGTGCCTAACGAATATTCCACCGGGTCGATCCGCCAGGTTGACCTCCACGCCGGCGGCAATGAGTCCCATAATCTTGTCTTGCAAAACTTGGCGGTAACCGGCTTGATCTTCATTCCAGATCACCAGGTCGACGGCAAGCCCTTTTAGACGCCAGTATGCGTGGGCCTGGATGAGTTGGTGCGCCAGCCCTATATTGGCCTGATCTTCAATCCGAAGCAGCACGATCGGGAGATCGCCTGAGATCGAGTAACCCCAAAGGCCGGATTGACCCCGGAGGTTGCGTATAAGGAGGTTAGAACCGGCGCGAAGCGATGAATTTGCATAGAGAACGGAGGCTGCAAGCCGCCCGTATAGTTGTGCGTCGGCTTCCGTTGCGTTGATTTGCCGCAGGAGCACCTGGCTATGGGTCCATGCCAGTTCAAAGACACGATCGGCAAGATGGCGATCCTGGTATTTACCTGCAAGACCCATACACACATCTCGGGTCTCTCCTGCGCCTGTAACTATATTGACCGTTGCCGATGTTTCCGCTTCGAGGGTTATTTGACACCGGATAGCCACGATAGGGTCGAGTACCGGTCCTTCACTCCCGGAAAGCGGAGATAGATTGGTCATTGCTTCGGGGGCAGTTAGCGTGTTTCCGCGGCCGATAAACCGCATCCGGTCAGTCTCATAGGACATCTCACCCATATCAGCACCGTGGACCGCCATTGCGTGAAACATCCAAGCCGGCTGCTCATCACTGGAACGGGGTCGACGGGTTGCGATGATCGCACCCTGGCGCCTGATGATCTCGGTTTGAACAAAGAGTTTGCTGAAAGCCGGATGGAGTGCGTCATCAGCCGGCAATGCAAGGACGATTTCCGCGTAACTTGTAATCTCTACGGTTCTCCGAGTCTTCGACCTATTGGTAATCGTGATCCGGCGCAGCTCAATATCATCCTCGGGTGAAACAGCGATCTCGGTATGGGTGTCGAAGTTATCATCACGACGGCGGAACTCAGCACGGCCTTCGGAGAAAATCGCTTCGTACCGTTTGGATGCCTTAAGCGCCGGCTGGTAGGCCGTTGACCAGAAGACACCGTTTGATATGTCACGGATATAGCAGAATGCGCCCCAATTGTCACAGGTGCTGTCCTCACGCCATCGCGTAACAGCCATGTCTTTCCAGCGGCTGTAACCGCCCCCTGCGTTGGTTATCATTACATGATACCTTCCGTTGGACAGGAGCTGCACTTCCGGTAAGGGCGTATCGGGGGTCGTGAACACGCGTACCGGCTTCTCCTCCAGGGGATGCGAAACCTTTTGTACCTCTGAGAGAGTTGGCGAGTAAATTGCTGTGGCCTTCGGAAGCCGCTCCTGAAGCAGCAGCGCGGTCGCCTGAAACATGGGATCAGACATGAACCGTTTCTGCATAGGGCGGTCGAGCAGCAGATAGGCGAAAGAAAGAAGGCTCATACCCAGATGGTGTGCCATAAAGGATCGAACCACGGCGTTCGACTGGCCTCGTGGAAGGTGGGACGGGGTGTAGTCAATGGCTTCATAAAAACCGTACTTGCCTTGAAAACCATGAGAGGCCATCTCCTCGAGATTCCGGCAGGCCTCCTCGGGCGCCACCATAAGTGCCAAGGCCGAAGCATAAGGTGCAATGACCAGATCCCCGGCGAGTCCTCGATTGAGACCAAGAGCCGGCACACCAAAGGCTTTATACTGGTAGCTGAGATGACTGTCAATCAGGCTGTAGCTCGATTCAGAAATCCCCCACGGAACGCCACGCTTCTTTCCATAATCAATCTGGCTTGCCACTGCCGCCTTGCACGTCTGATCGAGAAGCGTCTGTTCGTATGTCGGCATCACCAGCAAAGGCATCAGATATTCAAACATGGAGCCGCTCCAGGAAAGGAGAGCCACTTCTCCGCTGGCAATAGTAAGGAGACGCCCCATGGCAAACCAGCTTTCCTGAGGGATTTGTCCCTGCGCAATGGCAACGAAACTGCTGAGCCTCGCTTCCGAAGCCAGCAAGTCATAATAACTCCCGTCACTCCGACCTTCGCTGACGTTGTAACCGATAGATAAGAGATGGCGCGTCGTATCGTACAGAAAATCATATTTCATGCTGTTGGCAAGTTCTCCGGAAATGCGAGCAAGATCCTCGAGTAGAGCAACTCTTTCTCTTGCACGAATGCTTGACTCGATGATGAGCCTTCTGAGATTTTCAAGCTGTTGTTTCTCCTTTGGTGTCACACTCAACCGCAGCCTTTCCATGATAAGGGGCAGCATGTCTTGATCGAGACCGGTCAACTGACGCAGCGTAGGGATTGCTCTGAGACAGGGGAACGGCTCAAGGATCTGCTCTGGGGGCATCGCTTGTACCCATTGCGTAAGTACGTCCATCTCATCAATTGCAGTCAGGCACTGTTCCATGAGGGATCGCGCCCACCAGGCAGCCTCACACTCCGGAGCTGCCTCAAACCAATGGACCACCTCCCTTGCGGATATTGCCATCCCCGAAAGGCGTTCTCTCACAGCCCCCAGCGTCTCATCCGGTGGGGAAGATCTGATTGATTCGATGTCTCTTGTGAATTTCGCGATCTCAGCAGGTATGCGATCTCCCGAAACATCCATGAAAATCATTACTGTATCGGCTATACCGTCAAATAGTCGTCTTCCCAGCAGTTTCTCGTCAGGGATAGCAAGCAATCCTGCCCGTAAAGTCAGAAGACACGCTGCAAGGTTCCCGCTGTCTACTGACGAAACATACATAGGCAGGAGCGGCTTGAGGGATTTCGTGTCGTACCAGTTGTAGAAATGGCCGTGGTATCGCTCCAGCGCATCCATTGTTCGAAGAGTCTTCGCCGTGCGATCGATGAAGTGTCCGACGGAAATGTAGCCGAAGTCACAGGCAGACAGGTTTGAGAGGAGCGCAAGCCCCATGTTGGTAGGTGACGTGCGGTTAGCCACCGCCGCTAGCAGATCTTCCTGATAATTATCGGGGGGCAAAAAATGATCGTCAGGGCCTATGAAAGTTTCAAAAAAAGCCCATGTCCTTCGGGATAATTTTCTCAAAAAAACGATCTGATCCTCGGCCAGTCGTGCTCTCCGGGGGCTGAAGGGCACGCTGATCCACCAGGTGATGAGGGGAGAGACAAACCAGAGTGTCAAAACCGGTAAGGCCGCTGGCAGGGCTACAGGTCGTGCATGAATGAGATAGCCCGCTACTGCCATCACAACAACAGGCGCAATCCACATGTTCCGGTAGGATCCGGCAAGGTCAGTCCGGTTCGGAAGATCGGTGTCACCCGACGGGTTCCATTCGAGAAGACCCCTGCCGGAAATCAACATAAGCCACAAGGTGTGCAGAATGGCTGCGCTGCTATAATAAGCCTCATGAAGCAGACAGAGGAACGTAAATACGCCTTGTACAACGCATCTGCCGGTGGAGCGGATTGCACCGGTGAGATGTTGGCTGATCAGAACATCTGCTGGCTTTTTGAGAAAGTCCATGAAGGAGGTAATCAAGGAAGGAATCAGCACGATACCGATGACCGATGCTGTACAGAACCATGGAGACGACAGTACAATCCATCCTATCAGGAGAAGAAGGCTCAACGCGAGAGGCGCAAGGCTGCGCCGGAGGTTATCAAAGATCTTCCAGCGTGATAAAGCAGAGAGCGGATTCTTCCGGAAGAACGCATTGGGGCCGGGAACATGCGGGAAGAGCCATCGCAATATCTGCCAATCACCACGAATCCAACGGCGGCGGCGGCTAACATCCGCGCTGTAACGCGATGGATATTTCTCGTATAACGGCACATCGCTGATGAATCCGGACCTTGCATAGCATCCTTCGATAAGATCGTGACTGAGGATCAGGTTATCGGGGAAGCGTTCCTTGAGCACCTGTTCAAAAGCTTCAACGTCATAAATGCCTTTGCCGATGAATGAACCTTCGCCGAATAGGTCCTGATACACATCGGAGACAATACGTGTGTAAGGATCGATACCGGCATCACTCCCCCACATGCGGGCATACTGGGACCGGTTCGCTCCGGGCAGGCTAGCGGCCACCCGCGGCTGAAGGATGCCGTATCCGGACACGATTCGCCCTCTGTCCGCATCGTAGTGAGGCCGATTGAGAGGATGTTCCATTGTCCCAACGAGCCGCCATGCCGAATCACGAGGAAGCTCTGTGTCCGTGTCGAGAGTGATGACATACTTCACATTAGACAAAACATCTGTATTTCCGACAATTAGAGAGAAACCGCTCCCGGAACCGCCGCGGAGAAGCAAATTGAGTTCCGCAAGCTTTCCCCGCTTTCTCTCGTAGCCCATCCAGATACGTTCCTGCTTATTCCATTGACGGGATCGATGAAAAAGAAAGAAAATATCTCTTTTCTCCCTGTATTTCTCGTTCAGGGATTCTATTCTTTGCCGGGCCAGCAATAACAGCGGTTCATCCCCGGCAAGTATTTCTTCAGGGGCGTCCGGGAAGTCAGTAAGAAGCCCAAATTGCAGGTTTTCGTCCCGGTTCGCAAGATACCTGACTTCCAGAGCATCCATAAGATTTCCAACGTTTTCTGCGTTTGTAAGCATGGCGGGAACCACAACCAGCGCGGACGATTCAGGAGGAATCCCTTTGGAGAAATCCATTCGCGGCAGCGGATACGGTACAGCGAGACGAGTCGCAAAGAGATTGACCAAAGCTATGGAGAGCTCGCTTACAGACAGAAGGAAGAGAACACCGACGAACCAGAGCAGTGGGCCGTCCATCTCGTCTGAACGGATCTCTGCCAGAAAACCGGCGGTCAAGATCACTGCAAAGAGAATAATCGTGCCGAGATACAACCGTAAAGGGAACCGGCGACCGGTTCTTCGAAGCATATCCATAAAGGTTGATCTGACCCTCGCACATCCTTCAAGCTCCGCAAATCCCTTATCGATAAGATAGAAGCCCACATGGGTTTCCCTGTCATCGATATTTTTCGCGGCTGTGCTTTGCCGGGCCAGCCTGATCGCTTCATGGGCAACTTCCCATTCGGAGAGGCTGCTCTTCTTTGCGACCTCCTCCACGATATGACGATATTGATCCCGGGTGGTAAAATCCATCCTGTCATAGATTCCGGCGGGATCCTCCCGCAGAGTTTGTTCAACGACACTCATCGTATCGACGAATCGGCGCCAGTCCATGGTGCTGAGGAAGCGTAGGCTCGCGATGCTGTTGCTTATGGAAACTTGATCAGCCGCTTGCTGTTGATTCTCAGATTGAACCAGTTGGCCAATAGTCAGATAGGATGCTGAGAGTTGCTGTTCTATCCAGGTAAGTGATAATGCAAGAGCGGCTCCCTGTCCCTGCAGGCGACGGGCAAGTTCAGCAACAAAGGAACTCACCATGGGCGGGTTAGATCGTGCCATATCGGCAATCTTGAGAATCAGACTCTTCGGATCCTTTGCCGCTGTCTCTGTTAATTTATCTCCCCAATAATCAGCCAGGTTTTGGTTAACCCTGTCAACCTCAATCCGCATTGCAATCCGCCTGAGATTCTCGATCAGGGCCAGGCGAAGCATAATGGGAATTGCCCAAAGTTCGCCCAGCCGAAGCGGCGTTATCGTCTGATAGGCGGCAACAAAACTGCTGAAGCTCTCCGGGTCCACCCGGCCATCGCCGTGAGAAATCGTCTCCAGCGCTATATCGTAAACACGGGGAAGTCCCTTTGAGGGGCCGTTTTTCAGGTTAGGAAGTTCCCTGGCATATCCTTTCGGAAGAAGCCTCTTCGCCACCCGAATCTGTTCCTCGATAAGATAGAAGTTGTCAAGCAACCATTCCCCTGCCGGAGTAATTCTGCGGTTTGACTTCACGACCTCAATCAACATATCGCGGATTTCAAACAGGACGCTCTCGTTCCCGGCAAGACTCGTCAACAGCCGCTCCGGGACATGTTCTTCGCCCACGGTGTGCAAGCCTGCGAGGGTCTTGCCGTGTTCCTCCATCTGAGAGGAGCTGAACAACTCCGACCGCAGCGGTTTTTCGTAGTAGACGCTCTTTTGCGCGGGAGTATTCTTGCGGAGATCTCCCCACAGATGGAAAATCTTCGCGATAATAGTTGCGGTGCGGCTCGACACGATAAGAATATCCTTTTACTATTTTATT
>CAZOEH010000024.1:0-8306 GCA_964578785.1 uncultured Desulfonema sp.
GATCTGGTAGGATCATCCATGGGAGGCGCCATTGCCGTCATCTTTGCCGTGCGGCATCCGGAAAATGTAAGGAAGCTGGTGCTGATTGCTCCTGCGGGATATCCTGTAAAAATTCCCGTTGCAGGACAGATAGGACGTCTGCCTGTAGTCGGTGATTACATGATGTATGCCTTCGGCAATCCCATTCTGAGCGGTCTGTTCAAGAATAATTTTTCCAAAGCGGATAAACTGGCCGCATTTTCCGATAATTTCAGGCAGCAGACGCAATATGCGGGCTTTAAAAGAGCCTTTCAGAGCACGCTTAGAAATTTCAGTCTGGATGATCAGAAGATGTCCTTTGAGGCGATAGGGAAACAGGGCCGTCAGGTCATGCTTATCTGGGGCAGGGAAGACAAAATTGTTCCTTTCAGCAACAATGAAATGGTCCGGGCGGCGATACGCGATGTTGAATTTCACGCCCTTGATGGGGCAGGCCACATACCACATTATGAGACGCCGGAGAGGGTGAATCCTCTGATGGTTGACTTTATGAAACGATAAATTATCTGCCCATTTAAACCGACACAGCGACCAGCTTCCACCCCCGAACCACTATTACCACTTCAATTACCGATTTCGGATCAAGCTGTTTTCTGTAACTGCGGTAATCGGTATTTATTATAAAAACACAAAGTGAGATTTTCTCAAAGAATTTGTTCATTGAGTGGGATAATTCCATTATCATGAAATTAATTGACTTAAGTTACCGGAAAAAGTAATTTAATTTGTATTAAGTTTAAGAATAATCCGGCTGAAGGCAATTTAAAAGATGTTTAGCAATAATGTATCAGAATTAAAGAAACCGGAGATAAGTTATGGTTAGAAATGAAATACTCTCGATTCTTCGTGATTATAAAAAACAATTTGCAGACCAGTATGGAATAACAGCGATCGGTGTTTTTGGTTCAGCTGCACGTGGCCAGGACCATGTTGACAGCGATGTGGATGTAGTAATACAAATAACAAAGCCTGATCTTTTCATTCTGGCCGGAATTAAATCTGAGCTTGAGGAAAAACTTCATAAACAGGTTGATATCGTGACATACAGACAGAAGATGAACAGATTTCTGAAAAACAGAATAGACAGAGACGCAGTTTATGTTTGATAAAGAACTGACTATAGAAGTGTTGAAACAGGTACTCAATTCGGCAGAGACAATAATGTCCCGTTTTGAACCTGTTAAAGAAGTTTCGGATTTTACGGAAAGCTCAGCAGGAATGGAAAAAATGGATTCCATTTGCATGTTGTTGATTGTTATTGGTGAATCATTAAAAAACCTCGATAAAATTACTGACGGGCGGCTTATGCCGGGTTATCCGGAAGTTGACTGGAAAAAAGCTATAAAGATGCGCGATATACTGACACATCATTATACCGATGTTAATGCTGAAGCTGTATTCAATACCTGTAGAGAAAAAATTCCCGAGCTGATTAAAGCAATTAAGAAAATATTGATGGACATTAATTAGAGTAGGAGGGTACTTTAATGCCGCTCCGCCCGAGGCCGGGTCAGACACCCAGCTCCTCTATCGGCAGCAGAAAACTCCGGATACCGGCGCGGGGATGTTCCTGCTTCAGCTCCCGTATCCTCGCGTCAAGAAGGGAGATGGCATCATCGGGCACAGCCATAAAAATGACGTTGTTCCTCCCGGGCCAGATGTGCGTGCCAAGCTTAGGTTCGGTTTCGGTGCCTTCCCCGCAGGCCTCCATCATCTTCGTGTATCCCAGTATCCCTGCTTCTTTCAGGGCGGCAATCACCGCCTCATCGGCCGCATCGCAGTAGATAAGCAGAAACATTTTCATAGTTGCACCTCCCCCGGTTTAATGCCCTGGAATATCAGGCGTTACTCCTTCGGCATAGTAATGGTTACCTTCTTACGGCGCTCCTTCAGGCGCTCCTGCCAGTCGTCGAAGAGATCATAGGCCGCAGGAACGACGACGAGCGTCAGGAAAAGCGAGGTCATGAGTCCGCCGATTACCGCTATCCCCATCGGGGAGCGGGTTTCAGATCCCTCTCCGACTCCGAAGGCGACCGGCAGCATTCCGAAAACCATCGCAAAGGTCGTCATCAGGATCGGCCGGAGCCGGACCGGTCCGGCCTGGAGGATCGCCTCCCGCCGGGGAATGCCTCTTTCCCGTAAGACATTCGTATAGTCGACTAAAAGAATCGCGTTTTTCTTTACAAGCCCCATCAGAAGTATAAGACCGATTAAGCTGAAGATATTGAGTGTATTTCCGGTAATCAGAAGCGCGCCGAATGCCCCGATAAATGAGAGGGGCATCGAGAGAAGAACCGTAAAAGGGTGGACGAAGCTCTCGAACTGGGCGGCAAGGACCATGTAAGCCATTATAACTCCGAGTATCAGTGCGTAAATCAGATACCGGAAAGATTCGGCCATCGTTTCAGCCGTCCCCCGGTATTTGGGAAGATAATCGGCGGGCAGAATGCGTCCTGCGATTCCGTTCAGCTCCTCTACGGCCTTACCCAGAGGCTTTTCCTCGAGGCTGGCAAAGAGTGAAATCGACCGCTGTCTGTCTACCCGGTCGATTACGCTCGGCCCGCCCCCTTCCTGTATGCGGACAAGGTTCCGGAGCTCCACGAGACGGCCGTCCCTGGATCTTACATAGAGTTTGTTGAGATCATCCGGGTTGCTCCGTTCTTCGGCGTTAAGGCGGATTCTGACGTCATACCTTTTTCCGCGGCTCTCGTCTTTGTATTTGGTCACCTCGGTCTCGCCGCTGATGAGAAGATTGATCACCTCGGCTATGGCGGCGACATCAATCCCGAGATCGGCAGCCTTGTCCCGGTCGATATAGACCTTAAGCTCCGGTTTTCCCATCTCAAGGGATGTGTCCACATCCACGATTCCCGGCAGCTTCGAAAACTCGGCTGATATCTGCCTCGCATAGGCCTGGAGCGCTGTCAGATCACGCCCCCGGATACTGTACTGGATCGGCACCTGCCGCTGCCCGCCGCCGATCAGCGAGAGATTCTCAGCCGATACCTTCAGTCCGGGTGTTTTTCTGAGTTTATCCCGTATCTCCTTCTTTAAATCCTCCTGGCTCTTTTTGCGTTCCGATTTGGGAACCAGGCGTATCATTATAAACGCGCGGTTGACGGCGCCGCCGGTGCCGAGGCGGTAATATATCGCGCTGATCTCCGGCATCTCTCTTAAGATCTTTTCAGCGGGCTCAAAGAATTCGTTCGCCTTGTCGATGGAATAATCGATAGGCGCCTCCAGACGTACGATGAACTGTCCCTGATCCTCCGAGGGAATGAATTCCTTTCCGATGAATCTGGTCAGGTAGAGGCTTCCGATAAAAAGGATAAGCGCCCCGATCAGCATCGCGCCGCGGTGGCGGAGAGAAAAGGCAAGGAGCGGCCGGTAGCCTCTTTCAATACTACTGTAACCCTTTTCAAACAGGCCTGATAAACGGGCCATGGGTTTTACTGAGGCAGCGGCTTCGTTTCCCGGATCGCAACGCCTGCGGGATATGCGCTTTAAGAAGATCGAAGCAAGCATGGGGGTTAACGTGAATGATACGAGAAGCGATACCAGCACTGAAAAAACGACCGTAAGCGCGAACTGGAGAAAGAAGCGGCCTATGATCCCTTTCATGAAGGCAACCGGGAGAAAGATGGCGACTATGGCAAAAGTCGTCGCCATGACGGCAAGACCGATCTCCGAAGTGGCGAAGGTCGAAGCCTCACGAGGCGTCATCCCGTCTTCAACGTGACGGTAGATATTCTCGATGACGATGATCGCGTCATCTATGAGGAGACCCACCGAAAGGGTGAGGGCAAGCATCGTCATGTTGTTGAAGGTAAAATCGAAAGCGCGTATAAGGGCGAAGGTGGCTATGATAGAGACCGGGAGGGCGACCGCGCTGATCAGGGTCGTCCTGAAGTTCCTTAAGAAGATGAATACGGCCAGTACCGCGAAGAAGCTCCCGAGGACCAGATGCTTCTGCACCTCGTCTATTGATCGCCGGATGAAGATCGACTGGTCCATCGCGATGTTGAGACTCATTCCCGGCGGGAGGGTCTTTCTGATCTTCTCGATCTCCGATTTGACGAGGTTCACGACGGCAACGGTGTTGGTCCCGGACTGCTTCTGCACTCCCATGGCGATTGCCGGAACGCCGTTATAGCGCACCATGGTGCGTTTATCCTCCATCCCGTCCTCGGCCTTCCCGATATCCCGGAGACGCACCGGAGCGCCTTTATCGTAGGCGATGACCAGGTCGTTGATCTCCGAAATATTGACGAACTCTCCCTTGACCTTTACCATGTATTCCTTCGAGAGGCTTTCGATCCGGCCGCCGGGGAGCTCGACGTTCTGCCTCTGCAGGGCGCTCATGACATCCTGCGCTGCGATCCCGTAGGCCCTCAGCTTGTCGGCGTCGAGAAAGACGCGGATCTGCCGCAGGCGGAGCCCCCAGAGCTGGACGTCGCCGACGCCGTTTATCCTCTGGAGCTGCTCTTTCAGGACCTCATCGACGTAGGTTGAGAGCTCTTTGACGGATTTTTCACCCGAGAGATTAAGCCAGAGCACTGCCGTAGCATCGGGATCGACTTTGGCTATCCGGGGTTCCTCGATATCTTCCGGGAGTTTGTTGCGAATCAGCGCGACCTTCTCCCGGACATCCTGGACCGCGAGGTCGATGTTCCGCTCGAGGACGAATTCCACCGTTACCCGTGAATCCCCTTCCGTGCTGCTCGAGGTGATGCTCTTTACGCCGTTTATCGTGTTGACCGCCCCTTCGATCCTGTCGGTGATGTCCACGTCTATGACCTCGGGGCCGGCCCCGTTCAGGTGGGTGGAGATCGTAACAATCGGGAAATCGACCTTCGGGAAAAGGTCGACGCCGATCGAAGGATAACTGACGACACCGAGGACCACCAGCGCCATGATGGCCATGGTGGCGAAAACCGGCCTCTTGACCGAGGTATCAGCGAGCCACATTGACCGGCACCCCTTCCATAAGATTGTTCTGTCCCACGGTCACAACGACCTCTTCCGCCTTCAATCCTTCGGTTATCTCCATGAACTCTCCGTATTTGCGTCCCGTCTTCACGGCCTTTTCCTTCGCCCGGTTGCCTTCGACGGCAAAGAGTTTGACGCTGGAATTGTCGTAAAGAAGTGAGGTCACCGGCACGACTACGGTATCTTTTGCAGGGCCTGTGTAGAGCGTCACGCGGGTGAAAAATCCCGGTTTCAGGCTTCCGTCATTATTTATTACCAGCGCCTCAACCGGAAGGGAGCGCGTCTTCTCGTCGAGATTGGGATAGAGCGTCTTAACCTTTCCCTGGAATTCGCGCCCGGGGAATGAATCGGCGGTAAACATGATATCCTGCCCCTCCTTCAGGCTTCCGACATCCTTCTCGGGCACGCTGAAGGAGAGCTTCAACAGATCCGTCCGGATGATGGAGATAAGGCTGGTTCCGTTTCTTATGTAGTCGCCCGCCGTTACCTTCTTTTCCCGGACAATGCCCGCCATGGGCGCAAAGATCTTTGTTCTGGAAAGCTTCTCCCGCGCCATGGCGAGGCCGCTTTTCGCCCGGTCCAGGTCGCCCTGCGCAAGGGCCAGCCGGGCGGAAATATCATCGAACTGCTGCTTTGTGACAAGCTCCTCCCTGTAGAGGGCCTCCTTGCGCAGATGCTCCTGAAGAGCGTTCGCCAGACTCGCTTCCGCCTGTTTGAGCACGGCTTCAGCCCGCTCGGCGTCGAGGCGGTAATCGGTATCCTTGATCTCAGCGATGATCTGACCGCGTGAAACGGGGGAGCCCTCATCCACACGGATAGACCGGAGGATTCCGTCCACCTCTGAGCTGACGATAACCTCCTCATACGGTTTGAGGTTTCCGACCGACTCCACGAAAGGCCGGAGGGAGCGGCTCTCCGCTCTTTGAACCCGGACGTTTACTTCCTGTTCCTTAACAGCTTTTTGTTCAGCTTTTTTGCATCCGGTATTTAAAAGAGGCGCAGCGCAGACAAAAACCGCGGCGATGAAAGCGCCGATGCGGAAGCCGTGCCTGTTTGATCCTGTATTTCCGGTTAAAGAGGATGATCGTCCGAACATGCAACACTCTCCTTACATAAAAAAATGATTCTTCTCCCGATAAGCCGGGAGAAAGGGGTCAGGGTTTCTCCGCCGGAGGTCCTATCAGCGTACCAGTGGCTTTTTTCATCCTGAGCAGCGACAGTTGATAATTGAAGAGAGCGGAGGCCACCTTCCGCTCGGCCGATACCAGCAGCGTGTTGGCATCCATCACATCGAGGCTGTTCGAAAGGCCGAAATCAAACTGCCTCTCCACGGCCTTGTAATTATCGCCGGCAAAAAGAAGCTGGTCATTCAGGAACCGGAGGATTCCCTTCTGGGTCACAACATCAAGATAGGCGCTCCTGACCTCGATGTCGATCTCCTTCTTCAAATCCTCGAACTGAAGCGATGCCTGTCTCTCCCGTGATTTTGCTTCCGAGACATCGGCTTTTCTTAATCCCCCGTCGAAGAAAGGAAAGTTGAGCGCAACCCCGCCGTAGACGCTCTCCCGGTTAAGATTGGCTCCGGACGGGTCCTGATCGTACCGCTCATAAGCGCCGAAAACGGAGAGGCTCGGCCAGTATGCCCCTTCCATGAAACGTATCTGGTCGGCGGCGATCTGCTTCTGAACATCGAGGCTTTTCAGTTCCGCCCGCGACGCGAAAGCCTGCGCCTGGAAGACCTCAAGCGCCGGGATCTCCGCCTCCTCGACCGGAACATCACGGAGCGTGAACGGCTCCCTGATCCCGGCATTGCTCGCGAGTACCGCCAGCGCGAGTTCAAGGCTGTTTTGCGCCTGAAGATTCTCCGACTTTGCCCCGGAAAGTTCCCCCTCGGCGCGGAGAAGAGCGGTTTTCGTTACTTCGCCGATCTTGAGTCTCTGTTCGGCTGCGTCCCTGTGTTTCTGAAGCCTCCTGAGATTCGATTCGGCTATATCGAGGTTTTTTCGCGCGATCAGGCAGTTGTAATAGGCGACAGCCACGAACCGGAGGAGATAATCTCCCCGGATCGCCGTCAGGTCATGCCTGCTTTTTGTTATGTTCTGCCGGGAGATGCCGAGCGCCGTAAGTTCCCGTCCGCTCAGTGAGACAGTCTCGTCGGCGCGGACCTCCCATGAGTAGGCCGAATCGGGCTGCAGGACACCCCCGGTCGAAGCGGACTTATTTTCCGAATACCGGACATAACCGCCGGCCGCCGTCAGGCGGGGAAGCAGGTATGAAAAAGCCTTATCTTTGCCCGTCTCGGCGATAACGAGGTTCTCCTCGGCCACTTTGAGCTTTTCGGAACGGGTCATGGCGATCCGGAAGAGATCGTCAAGAGAATACTCCTCCGCATAAATGGAGGCCGGCGCAGCCAGTATGAGAGAAAAGGCCAAAGCCGCGGCCGCCGGTAAAAAAAACACTTTTTTCATTCTTACTCCTCGTATAACCAATTAGATAAGCCTCTGTTTTGAAGGGATTTATATTAGGTGGGAGGTATTGGCCTGTCAAGGCATATTTTATATCCAAAAGCTTCCGGCGGGCGCGATCCGGAGAGCGGCGAATTATAATGTTGCAAAATTTAATGATTTCATGTTTTTTGTACCGAATTCTTAAGATTTAAAAAGAGAAGCGTTTTTGACTTTTTGCGAAGGTATCGGTAATGGAAAGTAAAAATAATGAGATATACATTCTCTGCCCCAGGGCGGGAAATCCGCGTAAACACATTGTTGTATGCCGGCAGTGCCGTTACCGGAAGAGATGTGACGCATACCGGGGATATTTTCAGCCCGCCCTGCCTTTTTTACCGGGATCAGGACAGCACAGGATGAAATAAAACAGGATTTTTTACGAGTCTATTACGGATACGAATCAAGGAAGGGCGTGCATTATCAAGGCAAAGACGGCAAAAGGGAAATGGGTTGTTTACCTCATACGGTGTTCCGATAACTCTTTGTACTGCGGGATAACCAATAACCTGAAAAACCGGCTGGAATCCCATAATGCAGGCAGTGGAGCCAAATACACAAGATCCCGCAGGCCGGTTGAACTGGCCGGCGCAAGCCCGGAAATGACGAAAAGCGACGCGCTTAAACTGGAATACCGCATCAAGCGGACGCCTGCCGGCAGGAAGATTTCCGAGCTTAAAAAAAAGCGGGAATCAGACGCCATGCCTGCGAAACAGCAGCAACAGCCGGCAAAGTCATGAACGCTGTCATCAGAAACAATCTGAACAGCATCTT
>CAZOEH010000024.1:8316-16388 GCA_964578785.1 uncultured Desulfonema sp.
CAAAATATGCCAAGTTTTTGCTTGACAAAGGAGAGCATCTTCTTTTAATAAAAGCCATGCAAAATGCGGAAATCAGGCTGAGTATAAAGCAGAATTATTCGGCAGCAGAGAGAGCAGCCGGTACGAACTGGTGCTGGCCCGGATAAAGGGCCCTGAGTGTGCCGCTTCCGTTCTGTGTATAAAGCCGCTAACTTTGAGCCCGCTGAAAATTCAGCGGGCTTTTTTGTTTTATGGCAACCTTTGCATAAATATAATTATTGTCTGACAAGGGTATGCGCTGATGCGTTCTGACGGAATTATAGCTGTAACTTCGATTGCGGCGGCATATTCGCATCCATCAGTTTCATACAGCCCCAAAAGACAAATATTCACGAAGACTTATGTCGTTTCCGCCTGTGCGATCTTTGTAGATTATCAGGGGGCGTTGATAGGTTCAGGTAAAATTGTCCGTCAGAACGCATCAGCGCATACCTTTGTCAGATATTGTAGTCTCAGATGATATAATTTTAAAATAAGAAAGACACTTTTGATAAGGAGAAAACATAATGAAACCTAAAGCGATTTTACTGCCGGCCGCTGAGATGCCGCGTCAGTGGTACAACATCCTGGCGGATATAAAGCTCAACCCGCCCCTTGGCCCTGACGGCAAACCGGTAAGCCCGGATATGCTGTCGCCGGTATTTCCGATGAACATTATAGAACAGGAAGTCAGCACGCAGCGCTGGATAGATATTCCGGAGCCGGTTCTTGACGTTTACAGCATCTGGCGCCCGAGCCCCCTGATAAGGGCGACCACGCTGGAAAAAGCCCTGGATACTCCGGCGCACATCTATTATAAGAATGAAGGATGCAGCCCTCCCGGCAGCCATAAACCCAATACAGCCGTTGCCCAGGCATATTACAACAAGCAGTTCGGCATAGAGCGCATCACAACGGAAACCGGCGCAGGCCAGTGGGGCAGCGCTCTCTCCTTTGCATGCGCCCAGTTCGGCCTCGAGTGCAAGGTCTACATGGTGCGCGTCAGTTTCGAGCAGAAGCCTTACCGCAAAACAATGATGGAGGTATGGGGCGGAAAGTGCATCCCGAGTCCGAGTACGGAGCCCAAAGCCGGACGGGACGCCCTCGCAAGAGACCCGAACCCTCCGGGAAGCCTCGGGATAGCCATAAGCGAAGCGGTCGAGGCCGCCGTAAGCGATACCACCGGCAAGACACGGTACTCACTCGGAAGCGTGCTCAACCACGTCATGCTGCATCAGACGATAATAGGGCTTGAAGTTAAAAAACAGCTTGCCATGGCCGGCGAGTATCCCGATATCATAATCGGATGCGCCGGAGGCGGCAGCAACTTCGCGGGGCTCGCCTTCCCCTTTGTGCTCGATAAGATAAACGGAAAGAAAATCGAGATTTATCCGGTCGAGCCCCAGGCATGTCCGTCCATGACCCGCGGACTATTTACCTATGATTACGGCGACACCGCCGGCTACACCCCGCTTCTGCCCATGCACAGTCTGGGGCATATGTTTGTGCCGCCCCCGATTCATGCGGGAGGCCTCCGTTACCACGGCATGGCCCCGGCGGTAAGCCAGCTTGTCGATGAAGGCCTGATTACGCCGAAGACGGTAAACCAGCTTTCATGTTACGAAGCCGGATCTCTTTTTGCAAAAACAGAAGGGTTTATCCCCGCTCCGGAAACCACGCACGCCCTGGCCCAGGTGATTACCGAGGCCCGCCTTGCGAAGGAAGAAGGCAGGGAAAAGGTGATTGTCGTGAACTTCAGCGGCCACGGCCTGCTTGATCTTGCGGCTTACGAACGGTATATGGCGGGAGGTCTGAAGGATGTCTCCCTCAGCGATGAAAAAATCGCCGAGCTGAAAGACGCGTTAAAGGGCTATCCGGTGCCCGAACGTCTTAAAAGCATCAGAAAATGAACCCTGACGGCCTCGATATCCGCTGCCCCCGTCTCGGAAGTTCCGTGAACTTCGGCTATTGCCGCACTTGCGGGGATAGCCGGAGCCCGTGTTTCAAAGTTTTCGACTGCTGGTGGGAACGTTTCGATGTTACGGCCTACTTTAAAGAGAGGCTTTCGGATGAAGAGTTTACTCAGCTGGCCGGGTCCCGGCCGAAGTCTAAAGTATTAAGCCTGCTTGAGCTTATCGAACAGGCCCGCCGGAATACCGGAGGGAACGATTGATGGTTTTATTTGCGAATGAACACTATTTAGTTGAAATCGGCCGTTTCGGATGGTAAAAATATTTTTCTAAATTAATAGCATGGAAATTTGTATTTTGGACGCAGATGACCGCAGATTGTCCGGATTTTAAATATAAAGAGCTAATATAATAATTATCTGCGTATATCGGCGAAAATCCGCGTCTTCATTTAATTGTTAAGCCGAATTTTTAATTTGCATGGAGATTCATATGGATAACTGGACATTCGGATTTACCATGATAATCGTCGGGATGGGCGGCACTCTTGTAGTGCTCGGACTGTTTGCCGTTATCATGGTTATTCTTAAAAAGATTTTTCCGTTCAAGGAAGAAGAAGCAAAATAGATTCTGTTATGAACAGAATAAGTTACCGTAAAAAGTTATACGGGCATATTCGATTTTTGTGCGAAATAATCAATGAGAGGTTTTTAAATGTTTAACGCGATTATAGATGGTCTGAGCGGTCTCGGAGCCGGTTTTGTCAATATGCACTGGTCCAACCCAGTTATGATTATTCTGGGGTGCGGGCTTCTTTATCTGGGCATCAAAAAAGACGTTGAGCCTTTGCTGCTGGTTCCCATCGGGTTCGGAGCCATTCTTGTGAATATTCCGCTCGCCGGACTCATGGATGATGAAGGTTTCTTAAGAACGATTTATGACATGGGTGTTTCGAATGAATTGTTCCCTCTTCTGATATTTATTGGAATAGGCGCAATGACTGATTTTGCGCCTCTTCTTGAAAATCCCAAGATATTTCTTCTGGGCGCCGCCGGGCAGTTCGGGATTTTTCTTACCATCGGCCTTGCTCTCTTTTTCGGCTTCACCAAGCTGGATGCCGTTGCTATCGGGGTAATAGGAGCGTGCGACGGGCCGACGGCGATCTACGTTACGGCAAAATACGCCCCGCATCTCCTGGGGGCCGTTTCGGTCGCCGCTTATTCGTACATGTCTCTTGTCCCGGTGATACAGCCTCCTATCATGAGATTGCTGACCACCGACAAGGAACGTGTCATCAGCATGGAAAGCAACTCCCAGCCGGCGTCAAAAACGGCTAAAATCATTTTCCCCATAGTAATCACGGTTGTCGGCGGATTCATCGCTCCGAAAGGTCTGCCTCTTCTTGGAACAATCATGCTCGGCAACCTTATGAAGGAGTCAGGCGCTGTGAGCCGGCTTACAAAAGCTTCCGAGAATGAAATCGCCAATGTCGTTACCCTGTTTCTAGGAATATCGATCGGGGCCACAATGGCCGGCCCGCTTTTTTTAAAGGCGCAAACTCTTCTTATCCTGGCATTCGGTTTTCTCGCCATCTGCCTTGATACGGTCTTCGGTGTTCTTTTCGGAAAGCTCATGAACGTCATGACAGGAGGAAAGATCAATCCGCTGATCGGAGCGGCCGGCATTTCAGCATATCCTATGGCGTCGCGTGTCGTGCAAAAGGAAGGCCAGAAATACAACAAGTTCAATTTTCTCCTTATGCATGCGGTTGGCGCCAACACCGGAGGGCAGGTCGGCTCCGTCATGGCTGCCGCCATCATGCTTTCGGTGCTTCAGGGCATGGGACTCATTCCGTAAAGACCGGCAGGGTTGTGTTCTTCCGGCTCCTGAGTAGCTTCAAGTAATCATGATAGAAAAATATTTTTCCATTTTATATGATGCGGCAGGGCGGCATAAGCGTCAGATTGCTGTTATTATTCTTTTTATCATAATCGTCTCAGGTATCGGCGTTAAGTTTATCCCTTTTTCAAGCAACATGGAATCGATGCTTCCGGCTGACAGCGCGATAATCCGGGACATGAAGTTTTTGCGGGAGTCGGATTTCTCGGGAAAGATCGTGCTCTCGCTTAAGATTAAATCGCAGGGATATTCTTCCGATGAGCTGATTGCGGAAGCCGACAGGCTCGCTCAGAGCCTGGAAAAACCCCTTATAAGCAAGGTTGAATCAGGCGCTTCCTCCGAAGCAATAAGGGATGAAACTCTCCTCTTCATGCGTTACGCACCGCAGCTTGTCAGCGAAAAGGACCTTAACCTGATCGGGCAAAAGCTAACCCCGGAAGGTGTTAAGGAGAATTTAAGCCGCATATACCGCCAGATGCTTTCACCGGCAAGTTCGTTTCTGGCGCCGGTTTTACGCGCCGATCCGCTTGGAATTTCCTCCGCGAGCCTTAAGAATCTGCTCAATCTTTCGGGAGCTTCAGGTTATGAAATAAATTTTACGGATAACCATTTCGTTTCACGCGACGGCATGCATGTCATGCTTATACTGGATACGCCGGTTGATATAGCGGACTCCGGAGGTTCAAGAAACCTGATAGAATATCTGAATGGTAAAATATCAAAACTTCCCGGCTATATTTCCTGCGACATAATTGCGGGACATACGCACTCAGTAAGTAACGAAGATGTCATAAAGAGGGATATCGCCGTAACCTCCGTAACCGCCGCGCTTGCTTTTCTCCTGATATTTCTTTTAAATTTCCGCGATTACCGCGCCGTAATATTTTTTCTAATCCCGATGTTTTCAGTTCTTATCTCAATGAATATTTCAGCGCTGGTATTCGGCAAGCTCTCCTATTTTGTCGCGGGAATGGGCGCGGTGATCATCGGGATAGCGGATGATTACGGCATACATGTCTACACGGCCGTCCGGACATCAGGCCGCATCGACGCGGTTAAAGAGGTGGCACGGCCTCTTTTAATCGCCGTCCTTACCACCATAAGCGTATTCAGCGCCTTCTTCTTTTCAAATGTGGCGGGCTATCATGAGCTCGCATTTTTTGCTATTGTAAGCATCCTTCTCTGTCTGGGATTTGTCCTGTTTGTATTTCCGCACATCATTGCCTCCCGGCCCCTGCCTCTTCCGGAAAGCAGCCGGATGGCTCTTCCATCTTTTACAGTTCATGACAGCATCAAGATTCTGCTCTGGCTGATAATTTCAGGTGTTCTGGCACTATCCGCTTTTTATGTAAAATTCGACAACGATGTTCAGCGCCTTGATGGAGCAGGCCCTGAAATCATACAGGCCGAGAATGAATTCCACAGTGTTTGGGGCGGCCGGCATCAGCCCGCGTTTTTTGTGGTAAGCGGTAAGACGGAAGAAGATGCTCTGAAATTAAATGAGAAGGTTTATGCGCTTGTTTCGCAAACGGCGGGGAAAGATTTTTTTTCAAGCATTGCGCCCGTTTTTCCGTCAAAGGAAACCCGCATGGCAAATGAGTCGCGCTGGAAAAATTTCTGGAACGCGGAGCGCGTTGAAAAGACCCGTACCCTTATCAAGGAGCAGGGAGTAATTTATAATTTTTCGGATAAGGCTTTTGAACCGTTCTTCAGCAGCCTGAATCCATCTCGGGCTTTAGAGGACAAGTTGCCGGAATTTTCGTTTCTCGGCCGGATAAAAGAGAGATTTGTCCATAAATATGACGAAGGATTCCGGGTTATCTCGTTTTTCCCGGACAGCAGGGAATACGTCTCCGCAATGAATAAAATTGCAGATGATCACCCCGGAACATTTATTGTTTCCCGCCGATCTTTTTCGGATACAATTTCACGGGCGGTTTCAAGAGAGGTTCTCTTCCTTGCTTCGGTTGCCGGGTTTCTTATCATGGGGTTTACATTTCTTTTTCTCAAAAACATAAGACTCACCGTTATTTCGCTTGCGCCTGTGATGAGCGCCGTCGCCGCCGTGCTTGGGGGGTTTTCTCTTCTCAACATCGCCCTGACCGCTCCGGCTGTTATTGCGGCCATGGTAGTGGTAGGGCTTTGCATAGATTACGGGGTATTCATGCTTTACGGTTATCATCATAAGCTGGATACGGGCACGGAAAAGGCAGTGTGGGTTTCGGCTTTAACCACTATAGTCGGAGCGGTTTCGCTTCTGTTTGCGCGCCACCCCGTGCTTTATTCAATCGGTTTGACGCTTACGATGGGTCTTGCGGCCGGTTACCTGGCGGCACAGTTCATAGTGCCTGCTCTATACAGGATATGGATGGTAAAGAAGGAATAAAAGGGATGAATCTATTTCCCAAAAAGCTCAAATCCGTTCGCAGATTACTTTTTACGATCGTGTCAAATTATATCGTTCAGAAAGAATACGGAGTAAGTGGATGAATATTGACGATATCAGGCGGGTGTTGATTATCGGCGCAGGAAACATGGGGCAGCAGATAGGTTTTCAGTGCGCCGTGAGCGGATACGAAGTCTCATTTTACGATGCGGGGCAGGGCGCGCTTGAAAAGGCAAAGGACAGGATGGGCAAGCTGGCCAAAACATATATGGCCTCCGGGCGGTTGACTGAAGAAAACGCCCATGCTTCGGTGAAAAGAATCAGGATGTCGTACGTGGCTGAGGAAGCAGGCGAAAATTCCGACTTTGTCAGCGAATCGGTGCCTGAAGATCCGGAGCTGAAAGGCCGTGTCTTTGCCCGGTTTAATGAAATCTGCCCGCCTCACGCTATTTTTACGACCAATACCTCATCTCTCGTTCCTTCAATGCTTGCCGATGCCACAGGGCGGCCGGATAAATTTGCCGCCTTTCATTTCCACGATGTCCGGGTAACAGGCATTGTCGATATCATGCCTCATCCGGGCACTTCGGAAGAAACTGTCGGATTGATAAAATCCTTTGCCGAACGGATAGGGCAGGTGCCCATCATGCTGAAAAGGGAAAATTCCGGATATGTATTCAATGCCATGTTCATGGAACTGCTCAGCGCCGCCCAAACTCTTGCCGCCGGCAATGTGGCCGGGGTGGAAGATATTGACCGGTCATGGATGGGTGTCATGCATACAATGGTCGGACCTTTCGGAATGATGGACAGCATCGGTCTCGATACCGCCTGGAAGGTCACCGACTACTGGGCCAGTAAGACCGGAGATCCGCAGGCTCTTGCCAATGCCGCATTTCTTAAGCAGTACGTGGATAAGGGACTGCTCGGCGTTAAAAGCGGGAAGGGATTTTATTCCTACCCGGGGTCGGCATTTATGAAACCTGGATTCATAGAAGGGAAAAAGCCTTTGTAAAAAAATTCCCTATGCAAGCCCTGAAGGGCATGTTATGCAATGGCAGCATACCGTGATAAAGACAAGTGAGCGTTTGTTTTAAAACCCTGGAAAGCTTTTGCTTATGGATAAATCGGTTGATCATGGTAAAATATTTGCAGTCGGGGATATCCACGGATGTCATGAAAAACTTATAAACCTGATGAACAGGCTTCCGTATGACCGGCATGCAGATATGCTCATCTTTATGGGCGACTACATAAACCGGGGACCTCAATCAAGAGAAGTCATAGATTATCTGCTTGAACTTAAACGGCAGTGCAAAAAGGTGATTTTTCTTAAAGGTAACCACGAGCATGTCCTTTTGCAGTATGCCCGAACCAAAGATCAGGAATACCTTTGGCTTTTACGCTCAATGGATGTTGAGCCGACCCTGAAGAGCTACTCCAACGCTGATTTTCAGACATTGTCCGATCTGAGCTTTTTGCCGGCCACTCACCGCGATTTCATGGATGGACTGCTTCCATACTATAGGACAGAAGATTATCTCTTCATTCATGCCGGTGTGATTCCCGGGGAGGATCCTGATAAATGCCCGCTGGACAGGCTTCTGACCGTGCGGAATACATTTCTTGAGTGTGGACAGGAGCAGGGCGTTACTGTTGTGTTCGGGCATACTCCGTTTGAAATGCCTTTTGTTGCTTCCGGCAGAATCGGAATCGACACGGGGGCTGCTCATGGAAACATGCTGACAGCGGTTATGCTTCCTGATCTTACCTTTTTTCATGCATGACTGTTTTGCTCTGATTCTGTTCCGTCTTAATGCCTTCGAGGGTGTAATTTCCGTCAAGAAAGGCCCGAGCAA
>CAZOEH010000025.1:0-16265 GCA_964578785.1 uncultured Desulfonema sp.
AATCGGACTCAGTATTTTTCCACTCTGATGGCATTAAGGCGGTGAGATATATAACATCACCGGGGGTTAAGGAGTGAATGCTCTTATTTATCTTCATATGCAATTTGCCGGAAAGTAGATATCCAAACTCTTCACCTTTATGGATAAAGAAATGAGCAGGGATTTTTTTGTGCGGTGGAATCTCAATAATAAATGATTCGGCTTTTAGGTCAAAATCAGCAGGTGTCAGCATCACGCCCTTGATGCTGCCTTTTGGAAGCCCTGGAAATTGAATATCTGTATTTTCAGTAGAAGGAAATATAAATTTGCTCGCAATACCTACCGTTTCTTTGAAAAGAGAACTTATATCTATGGAAAGAACTTCTGCCATCTTAATCAGAGCAGGGAGAGACGGAAATATCAGGTTGCTTTCCACCTGGGATATATTGCTTGGGGTTACTCCTATAAATCTTGCAAATTTAGTCTGAGAAAGTCCATGCTTGGTTCTGAGTTCTTTTAAACGCGTTCCTATGTCGATTCCGCTTTTACTTTGCTTGTCAAAATCAAAGGTTATTTCAAAATCTTTAACCCAGTAATTATAAGGCTTGTTTAACATATCAAGATTGCGCTTTTCGGCCTTTATTACAGTAAGCGCTGTTTTTCCCCTTTTTACCGAGAGATCTATTGCAACCTGCGCTATCTGGTTAATCTGTGCTCTTAGACGCTGTGAATGAGCGCGTTTTTCTATAATCCAGTAGGCGATTGTATTCAATTCATAAAGGCGGGGACATGAATGTGAATAAAAACTTGTTATATGTTCTTCTCCTTTCCATAATTCCTGCATACCTGTTATGCTTTCAAAAACTAGCCTGACATCTCCTTCCAATGCCTCGTGTATCCCGTAAAGGGCATCGGAAACATTATCTGGTTTGCTTGGATCTTTTACCGGTGTTATCCTGCAGGGAAGTTCTGTTGTTTTGCTGCTGTAAAAATCAAGAAAAACTTTCGAACCTGCTCCCTTTCCATATGTAAAGCAGTCAAGAATGGTGAGTAAAGGGTAGTCTCCAAGGGTGCCGAGCTTTTCAAGCAGATTTCTAGGAGATCTGTCAAAGCTTACATATATAATAGATTTATTTTTTGCCTGGGATTCCTTAATGAAGTTTAAACAAAAGACTCCAGCAAGACTTCCGGCATCATCATGCCATACCACATTGTCGCCGATATAAAGTCCATCAAGCAATAGGTCTAATTGACTGACACCTGAACCTACTCTAAATTTTTCGTGAACAATATACTTATACCTCGAGTTATAGGTTAAAGTTGTGTCTACCGATTAAGGGGTTTATCCTCCGGAAGATTATTAATCGACAATTACCTGTCACTTTCATGAGTCAAGATAACGTAATTGGATTAAAAAGACCAGAATCTTTTATTGATGACTCTGTAACCGAATGAACCTACCCTGAATCATTTATAATGTTACAGGTAAGGGAGTCAACCGGAAGATGTGCTGTTCCGCCATGCACACCCAGCACGAAGACCCGGTGGCTCTATTTTTATGCAAAACAGCACTATAGAAATACTTTTTTACGAAGTCATCAAGGCTGTAGCATCCCATACCCATGTTCCCCGTGAAGGGACTGATCAAGGCCGGTGAGTTCTTTTTCCCTATCAAGTCTGAATCGAAACAATTTTTCAACAATAAAGCAGATACAAATCGTTCCCAGTGCTGCAAAGAGAATCGTTGCACCGAGCCCTTTGGCCTGGATAAAAAACTGGTTAAACATGGTCCAATTAGACCCAGCGGCAGTCGATGCGTCTCTCATCCAACTCTCCCTGATGAAAAAGCTCAACAGCAGAACCCCGAGGCCGCTGCCCACTCCATGAATCCCGAAACAATCCAAAGAATCGTCATATCCGAGTTTCAATTTGGCGTTTAACGCATAATAACAGGCCATTGAAGAGCAGGCGCCAAGAATAAGGGCTCCGTAAGGCCTTACCACACCGGCCGCCGGAGTGATAGCAACAAGCCCGGCAAGTATGCCCGATGCAAAGCCCAGAGAGGTTGCTTTACGATAAATAATCGCTTCGATAATTATCCAGGTTAATGCCCCGCTGGCAGCTGACAATTGGGTCATGGTCAGGGCCCGGGCCGTCGCCAGCCCGCTTTGAACAGTTGATCCTGCATTGAAACCGAACCAACCGACCCACAGAAGCCCAGCACCCATCATTGTCATGACCAGATTATTCGGCTGCATGGTCGTCTTGGGAAAACCTTCCCGTTTTCCTAAAAATAATGCTACAACAAGGGCGCTGACACCTGCTGACACATGAATCACAAGACCGCCGGCAAGATCAATAACACCGGCTGCGCCTGCATTAAACAGCCATCCATCCGACGCCCAGACCCAGTGACACAGGGGGCAATAAATCAACAGAAACCATAGCGCGATAAAAACACAATAGCTTCTGAAATACACCCGCTCCGCCAGTGCACCGCTGATCAGCGCAGGTGTTATGATAGCGAATTTTCCCTGGAACATGGCAAGCACATACTCAGGCACACCATTGACCATGGCATCATCGATTCCTTTAAGAAAAAAATAATCATTGTTCCATCCGACAAATCCTCCCAGCACATTTTTCCCGAAAGCCAGGGCATACCCGCATACAGCCCACAAAACACCGATTAGCGCCATGGCTACATAACTGTGCATCATGGTTCCCAGAACATTTTTAGTCCTCACCAGGCCGCCGTAAAACATTGCGAGACCCGGCACCATGAGCAATACCAGGGCGGTAGATGTCAGCATCCACGCTGTTGTACCGGTATCGGCGCCTGCATTATCCGCCGCAAAAAGTGTCCCGGATGATACGATCCATAAAAACGGCCCCCAACAAGCTGCTGCAGTTATCTTCTTCACTGAATGCCTCCATGGTTTGATCTCAAATTTTAAATTAATGAGCTCTTATATAAGAACAGTATATTTTTCTGTAAAATGTAAAAGCCCGTACGACCGGGTGCCGACAACCATTACTGCAAAGTTCCCGCATAATCAAGTTAATATATTGAATTAATTATTAATACTAATATAATAAGTATTGATTAAGTTTGACTTTCAGGTCGGGCAGTGAATCGGGGGTGTTGATGAAAAGCGCGCGTAGAGCACCGCGGGATCGCGTGAAAGGCGACTATTTACGGAAACAATTTATAATTCCTGCTAAAAGCTCTTTCCGGACACTTGCCGTTCTTAATTTCTGAGGTATGGCGCTTCAGGAATGCCGGCCGGTCCGGAAAGTCCGGTTGCAGGAATCAAATCCCGGATATCAGTCGGTTTCGTAGCAGGCCAGTATTTCACCGAAATAAAGGGTATGATAATCCTTCAGGGGATAAATGGATGTATCATAATCCTTGTCAAGATAGGTCGGGTCCATGGCGGATTTGTATATGATTTTACACTCATAATGACGTCCGGGGGTTTTAATAATTGGTGAATCGACTTTGCAGGCGTCGGCTGTTTTCAGGTTGCACATCTTGAACTTGTCCACATCCAGGCCGGATTTCGAGCCGCAAAAGGCGATCTCTTTACGCATGTCTCCCGACGGTACCGTAACGGTAAAGTCTTTGGCCGCTTCTATGATGCCAAAGGTATGCCGGCTGGACCGCACCGCGATCATCATAATCGGTTTTCTCCAGATAAATCCGAATGTGGCCCAACCGATGGTCATCGTGTTAAGCGCTTTTCCGGATTTTACGGTTAAAAAAACTCCCGCTTTTATCTTGTTGATGCTGTCTCCGGCAACTTCAGTGTAGTCTACATCCCTCATAGCAGGCTCCTTTTTATTCGATGAAATAGTTGGGGGCGCTTCGCTGGTCCCGGCCCCTCATGGAACATTACCTTTCTATTACATATTCCGGAAATAATATCAATGATTGCGGTTTGAAGTCCTGCTTTCTGTAATCAAGCATCGGGTCAGATATTTTATATATGTTTGAATTTGAGAAAAATTATGTATAATGGAATAAAGGCGGCTTTTTCAGACACTCCTGAAATTGAATGATACCCTTGTAAAACTTAAATTACTTCCGGCTGGGGAGGCTTTGAATATGAAGCATAATTCATCCGGCTCTAAAAAACCGGAGTATTGCGGACGAATACTCAACGGAAATTACAGTAAGGCGTTGAAGAAACGTCTGACGGAATGCATAGCGGCTTTCCGGTCTTTCGAAGAGATAGGTAATCTGTCGATACCCTACATATCGGCCTGGCATGAGGATGAAAATGTCATCTGGTACGAATTTGCCGCCGGGAGTTTCACCGATTTGATGGGATGCGGCATATCCCGCCTTGCAGAAGTTTTCCGGGACAGCATTCTTGACCGGCACATTTACAAATATTCGGGAGCCGAACAGGATATCCTGAAAGAGGTTTTGAGCCGGGAAGGGCTGGAAGAGGCCAGAAAAGAGCTTCGTGTCAGCAGCAAGGAGCGTGGCAATGTTGAAGCCGTTTATAAAATTTCTCTTGGTGAAAACGTTTACTGCTGGTTGAAAGATCTGGCAAAAGTGGAAACTTACACCGAAGATAATATCTGCCTTTCCATCGGATGCCTTATGGTCGTTTCCAGGGAGATGGAATCCGAAGAGAAGTGCGAGGGCCTGATCAGTGAACTGAAAAGCGCCCTGGCCCACGTCAAAACCTTAAGCGGGCTGCTCCCTGTCTGCATCCATTGCAAGAAAATCAGGGATGATGAAGGCTACTGGAATCAGATCGAGTCTTATATCCTGGAGCATTCGGACGCGGAGATAAAAAACAGCATCTGCGAGCAATGCGCCAAGGAACACTTTCGTACGCCCCATCCCGATTTAGGCATGATCTGGACCGGAAAAACCGGGAAGCCGTAAATATCATCTTAGAGCCAGAGGATCTTCTGCTGACATTTTCCCCCGTGAGGTTGTCCGTCGAAAAGCCGGCCGTTCGTGGTTTGCATGAACTTATCAAGAGGGATCGACTCCTGTTTCAAAAAACCCCTGTCCGGCAAATCACCGCTGTGGACCATTTCAACAACCGCGCAGACTGAGGCTGCGGTAGTCCATGAAATCGCCCTCCATGTATGACCGGCTATTTCCATCGGGTAATAAGCCTTCACGAATTCATCGCGGGAGAGAGCCCCTCTTTTCCAGCCTTCAACCGAAACATGAATATATACGACATCCTCCTTCACGGGTGGTTTGGCATTGACCAGTATTTCACCGGTCCTTATCCTGTCCTGCCGCATCAGAAGTTCGTGGAAAACAAAATTCATGAGTTTGGCATGGCCCGGGTACCGGATCGTCTTGTAGTCCAGGTTTTCAACCCTTCCCTTATAGGTTTCGCACATGCTGCCGAGCCCTCCTGATGTGGTGAAAGCTTCCAGCTGCACGCCGTTTATCACAAGGGTTTCCAGCCACTCCAGCGGAGATACAAGTTTTCTGTGCCGGTCTTCAATCACCTCGCAGTCATTCAGGTATTCATTCACTACCCCTTCGGGAGACCAGTTGAAGGCGTATCCGAGAAGACCTGTAGGGTGCTGAGGCAGGGCGCCGACGCGAAGCCTGATATTGCGGATCTTTCCAAAGGCTTCGGCAAGAGATGCCCCGGCAATGGCGATGAATCCGGGAGCAAGCCCGCACTGGGGAGCCATAACGGCCCTGGCATCTTTGCTCATTTTGGCAATCGCTTTACTTGTCTCCAGGTCCTCGGTCAGGTCAAAATAGTGCATGCCGAGTTTATGAGCTGCCGAAGCCGCATTTTTGTTGAACTTGTAGGGAAGACATGAGATGACCGAGTCAAAGCCTTCCAAAGCCTGATGCATGGCATCGGGCTTTAAAAGATCGATTTTCTTCTTCTTTACAGGCACATCCGCAAGATCATTGATGTCCGCTCCGGTTACATCGAAACCGGATTCCTTAAGCATCATAGCCACCAGTGAACCGACCTTACCAAGACCAAGGACAATAATCGATTTGAGTTTTTTTCCCGTAACTGCCTCCTTTCAAATTATTAACCCGGTAAAAGAGTTTTTAAGTAACCGCTTTTCTTCTGAACCAGTGCGCTACGAAAGTATCCATGACCATTTGAGTAAGATGATAGGCTATTGCCGGAATAAATGCCACGGGAAATTTTGCCGCGAAATAACCCGCCCATACCAGATATGAAATAGTTAATGTTTTTTGCGATGTATGAATGGTAAAGGCGGCCGTGGAAGGCGGATCCAGGCGAAGAAGCCGCGCAATAGTCCGGTTTATTAAAATAAAGAGCATATGGAGGCAAATCATGAAAAGAAAGATCAGGAAAAGCATTGATCCGGCGTTAAGAATTCCATCTATCGAGCTTGACAGTGCGTTGAGTATTATCAGTAAAACAATGCTTTGATTAAATATTGAGATGCCGCCTTTTACGGAAGCCATTTTACTCTTAAGATTTATCCGCAGAGCCTGGCCGATAAGTACGGGAAGAAGCACTGTAACGGATAATTCGATCAGCATTTTAACAACCGGGAGAGTGATCGATATTTCTCCGAATTGCAGAATGAGATTAACCATGAGCGGAATAGTTAAAATTGAAAAAAGGTTTCCCAGCACACAAATGAATAAACTTAAAGGCACGTTTCCAAGAGCAATTGAAGTCATCACTGTTCCGGAAGCTATGGTAACCGGTGCTACCCCGATAATAAGAGCGCCGATCACAAAATCCGGGGAGCTCCTGAAAAAGGAATCGGCAAGATAGTAGGCAAGAACCGGGAAAAAAATAAGAGATGAGAAAAGCGCCGCTGCATGGACTTTTATGTTTTGCAGTTCCTTGAGTATATGACCGGTTTCAATGGTCAATCCCGTCAACAGGAAGGAAATAAAGATTCCAAAACTCAAGATTTTGTATTTCTTAACAAACAACCCCACAAAAGGGAGAAAGAGAGCTATACACACCATTGCTATTATGCCGATAAAAAACCAGTATTTTCCCAGTATCTTTTTCAAAAAGAGATCCCTCTTGTTAACATGCCGTTGTCACCATAAGATAAATAAAACACCGCTTAAGAACGCGGTGTGAAAAAAAGAATATCATCATGCCGGATGTTATGCAATCGGGAACTGTTAAAGGAAACGGATCTGAAAGATCAGATTAAATTTCATCAGGTTATTTCATGCAACCTGAATCTTTTGAGTTTTTGATTATCATCATGGCTTTACTGATTTAATTTCAGCTCAGGGCGTCTGTTGTCCGGCCATGCTTCTACGAGGGATAAGGCCTTTTCTCCTGTGAAAACGAACCGCATCTGATGTCTGGACAGCGAGCCCAGGTTATAACGGAAAACATTCAGTCCCAGTGGATCTATATTGCTGATAGAATCGGTGTGAATGAATATTTTGCCTGTATCTTCAAGGCAGTTTCGCATTAAACTGAGAAGCTGAATCGCGGAAGAAGCGCCGAAATCTCCAGATAGATTTAACTGGAGAAATTTGTTTAACCTGTACACCGATATTCCGAAAGTTAATCCCATATGCCCGCTTTCTTCAATTACTGAAAGCAGCGGGAGAGAAAAAGCCCTCTCCCGCCGGATTAAAAGTTATTGTTTTATGAAACCATGAAAAGAAAATTCGTAGAAAAAATGAAACCGGACCCTGTCAGGTTGCTTCTATACGCGTTGATACAGGGACAAAATTACCCTTAACAGCCGCCATGGATCCGCCCGGCATTCCGGGTGTTGTCATGCCTCCGTGGGAGGTCACTTCGAAATCAGGGTAAGCGTTTCCGCCATGTTCCACGGAATCAAGCCCTTCCAGTTCTTCCTGCGGGGATACGCGCAGCCCGATTGTTTTGTCGATAAGTTTGAAAAGTAAATAAACCGTCGGGAAAACCCACAGGAAACAGGCTGCAATACCTAGAGCCTGGACACCTATGATTTTTAAAGAAGTACCGCCCATGTTGAAAATACCGGCCGAAAGAGTTCCCCATGCTCCGCATACGCCATGAACCGAGATAGCGCCTACAGGGTCATCCACCCGGATCTTATCGAAGAATAGGACGGAAAAGACTACGATCGTGCCTGCAATCGAACCTATAATGATAGAGCTGAATGGTGATACTGTTGCGCATGGGCTGGTAATTGCCACCAGGCCGGCTAAAGCGCCGTTCAAACTCATGCCCACCTCGGGTTTTCCGAATTTTATCCAGGAGACGGTCATGGCAAAGATCGCCCCGGCGGCAGCCGCCAGGTTTGTATTTACAAAAATCATAGCTATATCTTTGTTCGCGGCCGTAGTGGAACCGGGATTAAAACCGAACCATCCCATCCAGAGGATAAAGACGCCCAGAGCGGCGAGCGGCATGTTATGCCCAAGGATCGGTTTTATTCTTCCGTCTTTCATATACTTGCCGATCCTCGGTCCCAGGACGATGGCTCCCGCAAGGGCGGACCATCCACCGATCGAATGGACCGCTGTGGACCCGGCAAAATCTATGAATCCGAGACTCTCAAGCCAGCCTTTTCCGTTAAAGAGACCTCCCCAGACCCAGCTTCCGAAGACAGGATAAATGAAAGCGCTGATTACGACGCTGTATATAAGGTATCCTGAAAATTTGGTTCTTTCGGCCATTGCGCCGGATACGATAGTAGCTGCGGTTGCAGCGAAGACAACCTGGAACATCCAGAAAGCCAGCACCCACGGATCGCCGCCGGGAGTATAATCACTTAAAAAAAATCCACTGGTTCCAAACCAGCCTGTAGTAGTGGCGCCGAACATAAGGCCGAAACCAACGGCCCAGAAAGCTATAGATCCCACGCAAAAGTCCATCAGATTTTTCATCATTATATTAATGGCGTTTTTGGCCCGTGTAAGACCTGTCTCAACCATAGCGAAACCCGCCTGCATAAAAAATACCAGCGCAGCCGCTATCAGCGTCCAGACGTAATCCGCGTGTGTCTGGACAAGATCTATTGCGGCCTTGTTGGAAATGAGAGTAGGCGGCTCATCACCCGCCCATGATGCCGCGATGTTTATCAATGTTGCGATTATTGCCAAAGCTAATGTTCTCATGATTTTTATGTCCTCCCGTTATTTGCTAAATTGCATTGATGCCTGTTTCGCCCGTCCTGATCCTTATAACTTCCTCAATGGCCGATATGAATATTTTTCCGTCTCCGATTTTCCCGGTGCCGGCGGTTTTTTTGATCGTATCCACGACCTTTTCGCATATGGATTCATCTACAGCCACCGTAACCTGAATTTTAGGTATAAAGTCGGCCTGATATTCGGCGCCGCGGTATATCTCTTTGTGGCCGCGCTGGCGTCCGAATCCTTTGACCTCCATGACAGTCATTCCCGTTACCCCTATTTTATTAAGGGCGATTTTGACCTCGTCCAGCATAAAGGGTCTTATTACCATTTCAATCTTTTTCATAAATGCTACCCCCGTTCGGTAAAAGTTTGTTAATCTCCTGAAACTGTGCTGAGGATAGAGCAAGCATTGTGCCAATACATCCGTCAGGCCCATTATCAGTGTCAACTGCTTTATATTACTCGTATATCAATTGTTTGGATAAACTTGTAACTAAAAATGACTTATTACATTTATGTATGTTTATTACGTACATAATACATATTTGTTATTTATTTGTCCGGGTCGGCAGAGAGAATTCCTCATCGGGCCGTTTAAAAAAAGAAACCGGCCGGCCTTGATTTTTCAGGAGAATGCTATTATAATAAGAACAATTTTCTGATTGAAACTTCCCGCATCAAGGAGTTATATCCATTGCGTATATCAAGAATTATATTTCGGTTTGCGGCAATAATACCATGATAAATTTTATCAGTTTCTTTTCAAAACCGCCGAGTCTTAAACAACTCCCCCTCAAACGGTATATTATCAATTTATCTCTGGACAGGCTTGCTTCCGGTGTAGACAACGTGCATATAGATGTCCACATCAGCCCCCAGGTTCTCACTGCCGTCAAACGGTCGGTAGCTGTTCTAATGATTAAACACAGCCGCTCTGAAAACTTTTTTAAGGATGATAAAAAGGAGCGCCGTGAAAATGAAAAATTCGCATTGAAGCAAATTTGCGCTGTTCTCCTTACGGAAGCAATAAACACGGCCAAATCCGAGTCCGAAATTCAAATCGATTTCCTTTGTCAGTGCTCTCTTGCAAAAATGTTTCTGGAAGAGGTCCGGAGCGGATACCGTAAACTGATAAGAAAATATGAAAACCTCATCAGAACTACTGAATTATCAAGGCAATACGGCCAGTTTGAATGGTTGAAAATGAAGGAGAAACTGGCTGAAATAAAGCAGAATCAAAACCGTATTGTCCGCCTGGTTGGAGAGGAAATGTTCCAGATACTGGCTGATGTTCAGATCAGGGATCTGAAAAATATCCGGGAGTCGAATTACTCTTCCGAGTACATCCTTCCCTCCAATTTTTTTATCAATCCGTCTCTCCATATTGATAATGTTTCGGATGATTTTCTTCTCATGGATGCGTATGTGCTTCTGGGTCAGAGGACCGATGAGCCGGATAATTACAGCAGTATTAAATCGATCATTGACGACCTGCTGAGAAAAACGGATTTAGGGCCGGGATCCACCACCGGCGGTAAAAATGAAAACGGGGAAATAGTGGAAGAGGAGATTCCGTCCGGTAACGGCAATGCCTTTGATCCCTGGTTGATGGATATCGACAATATCGACCTGATGTTTAACTGTTTTGATTCCAGGGAGGAGTATAAAAAGGCTAAAGAAAAGAAAGAGCTGAAAGATAATATTCCCGAAATTAAATCGCGGACGAATATCCAGGAGAAGATGTTAAATCTGTTTTACAGGAAATTCAGGGAATCAGGACTGCTGAAGCTTATCGTTGCGACATATGAAATGAAAAGCTTATACCGCGACTACTGCCCCCCCATGCGGCCGCTGCAGATCAGGGATTATCTTGTAAATCCCGGGACCAGAAAACCCATTGTCCGGGAGTTGAAGCGCCGGGGATTAATCAAAGGCAATAATCTTCCTCTCGCGCCGCTTCATGAAACGATCCGCCGGATAAGGAGCAATTCCACCCGAAAAAACAGGAAACATCTGCTTAGTTTTATCAGGGATTTTCTCCGGTATCACAGAGATCTGGAAAACGGCCGGTTCCTGAAGAGCGCAATGGACGCAATCAACCTCGTAAAGGATGAAAAAATATTATTACTGTCGAAAAAAAACCACCTGTTATACGAGTTACCGCTTCCGGAAGAACGGGCTGAGAAAGAAAAACCCGTCATCGGCCACGTCATTATAAAAGCCGATATTCGCGGCTCGATGGATATAACACAAACAATGAAAGTCAGGGGGCTCAACCCGGCTTCCTATTTCAGCCTTAATTTTTTCGATCCGATTTCCGAAATCGTCCGCGACTATGACGCATCCAAGGAATTTATAGAAGGAGACGCGATTATTCTTTCAATCCTTGAAAAAGAAGGCATGGGGCAGAACTGGTACAGTGTGTCCCGCGCATGCGGACTGGCGGTCAATATGCTTAATATCGTCCGGCAATATAATATTAAAAATCTAAAGCATGCTCTGCCTGTTCTCGAACTGGGGATCGGTATCTGTTACAAGCAGAGCCCTCCGGCGTTTTTATTCGATGGAGAATCCAGGATCATGATTTCCCATGCAATCAATCTTGCAGACCGGCTGTCCGGCTGCGATAAGAGATTGCGCAGGCTGTACAAGGGGCAGGACAGGATGTTCAATCTGTATGTATTTCAAAATGTCAGGGATGCGGAGATCGAGGCTACGGCGGATGATCTTTCTCTGAGATACAATCTCAACGGGATTGAACTTGACCCTGAGGGCTTTGCCAAACTCTCGGGGGAAATCAACCTGAAAAGCATGGAGTATCCGGCGGAAAATAATGAAAAAGTCACGCTTTATACCGGAAAAGTGCCGGCGATAAGGGGAAAGTATCAGCGCCTGGTGATCCGCGAAGCCGTCATTTATGAGGTCAGACCGGAAACCATGGAGATTATCGGCCCGACATCAAGAAAGTACTATGAAGTTTGCACCCAGCAGGCAATTCACGAATTCGTCAGCAATAACGTGTAAACGGGAAAGAACGGGATGGCGGTTATGCAAAGGCCTCCGGGGCGCACAAAACTCAAGGGCTCGCTTTTTGAGAATAATGTGAATGCCATGAAATTTTATTTAAATATCAGATTTATCGTTACAGGATTCGTTCTCGTCATTTTTTTGCACGGATGCTTGGGTGGTATGGCCGGCTGGAAGGGACATGTAGTAAGGAAAGATAACCGTATACCCCTTGAAATGACCGCGGGCAAAGCCGGCGCGGTCTGGAAAACAGGCGATCTCTCCATCAGGTATGATTATACGGTAAGCGGAGACAGAATGCAGATTGCCGGTGAAACCACTCTGGCGGTCAAGCTGACACATTTCACTTCGCTGGATCACCTTTCCATAATGGTTCAATTTCTTGACAGGGAAGGGGTGGTGCTGGGCCACCGGATACTCTACACATCTTCGTTCAGAGCCCCGATTTCCATGGTCAGGCTCTCTTTCAGCCGTTCATTTGAGCTGCCTTCCGGAACTGCTTCCATGTCATTCAGTTATTCAGGCAGGGTAAGTGACGGAACCGGAGAAGATGCCATAGACTGGGATTTCTGGACTACTCCGTAAAGCCTGTATAAATCAAGCATGATACCGTTGCAAAAAGTCGGAATATGCTCACTGAATCTCAAATCCGTTCGCATATGACTTTTTACGGGTCCATTAATTACCTCATGCCCGCCCCGGAAAGCCTCCTGAAAGAGAGTTGCTTTTTCCCGGGTTTGGGTATAGACACCTTGTGACTTATTAAAATAATTTTCGAGAGGGAGGTTTTTACAGATGCCTGAATTAGCCTATGTAAACGGGCGCATTACGCCCATAGAAGATGCTCTGATTCCTGTTGAAGACCGGGGGTACCAGTTCGGTGATGCTGTTTATGAAGTTATCGCGAGCTATGGCGGAAAACTATTCTGTTTTAATGAGCATTTTGCGCGGCTTGACCGCTCAATGAATGAACTCCAATTTCCAAAAGTTCCGGTCGACGAGATCAGAAGGGCGGCTGTCGATCTTTTTTCAAAGGCAAAATTTGATCGCGCCGGGGTGTATATCCAGATTTCAAGAGGTGTTTCGCCGAGGAATCACGCCTTTCCGGCAAATGTGCCGGTTCAGGTTGTCATGACGGTCAGAAAGATAGAGGAAAAGAAACCGTCGGTACGGGAAACAGGTATTTGCGCGATCACAGTCGAAGATTTTCGCTGGGGCCGCTGCGATATTAAGACTGTTCAGCTTCTGCCCAATGTGCTCGCGAAGCAAAAGGCCCTGGATGCCGGATGTTATGACGCGATATTTGTTTCAAAGGACGGGATCGTCCGCGAAGGGAGCAGCTCCAATCTGTTCATTTTGTCCAAAGGCATTCTGAAGACCCACCCTCTCACTCCTGATATACTGCCGGGTATTACACGGGCGCTGGTTCTTGATATATGCCGGGAGAAAAAATATCCGGTGGAAGAATGTTTTTTCGATAAAAGCGCGCTTTATGAAGCGGATGAAGTATTTCTGACGGGAACCATAACAGAAGTGCTCCCGGTTATAAAGATCGACGGCCGGACTGTCGGTAACGGCAAGGTCGGCCATGCGGCAATAACCTTGCAGGAAAGCCTTCTGGGAAGACTGAAAAAATAGCAGGCCGCATAAGCTCAGTGGTGATGATCATGAGCGGAATGGCCGCCCGCGATAATATAAACGGCCTCAACGGAACCGGTATTCTCGAGAAAAGCGGATGTTTCGCCGGCGATATGAAAGGCGCTTCCCTGCTCAAGCCGCCCGCTGATGTCACCGGTTATGGCAAGATCCCCTTTCACGGCCATGATGATCTCTTCATGGCCTTTGCCCGGTTTGATCAACCGCCCTTTTTCACCCGGCTTCAAAATTCCGTGAATCATGTAGCAGGCATGGCTGCCGGTATCTTCCAGGCCGAGAATATACTCTCCGTTTTCGGATGAGATCGTCCGGTTTCTGACATCTATCTTCTTCATGGTAATTCTCCCTCCTGATCAATTTTACTGAAACATAGGGTAAACCCTCTGTTGAGGGTCATGCATAACATCCATCTAAGGCCGGCAGGGGCAATCGGTTTTGCCGTTTTGCAAGAAATTTTTACGCAACATAACAACGCCTCCAGATTGTCAATAAAGAGACACAGGCAGAGACGAAATAACGGCTTCGCGGGCATATATCCACTGGGGCTGTACAGGTCTGGGAGTCCGCCAAAGACCTCTGACGGATTGACGAAGTCTGAATTTTGATCTTGCGAAGCGGCAAAACCGATTGCCCTTGGCATGCCCCAGCCGGTATGCCGGGATCTCAGCGAATAATTATCCGGATATCCCGTGATAACAGCACATCACCGGATCGGGCGCCAGCGGGCCCGGGGCGCGATACCGGCAGCCTCCCCGGCAGTCATTCAGAGCGGAGCAGCTGTTGCATTCCAGCCGGCTCAGGGGAACATGTTCCATTTTCAGCCAGCATTCCCTCAAGTCTATCCGGGCATCTCCAAGGGATTTCTCCCTGTAAAATCCGCATTTGACAGCCCGGCCGTCCGGCATGACCGTCATAAGATGTCTGCCGCATGCAAATCCTTCCGATGCTCCGTGATATCCGCCTCCAAACGCGTAATCCAGGAAAGGCACGGCTTCCCTGCAGGAAACGGCCAGATCTCTGTGCGTCTCAAGCGTGCCGCTGACGGCCATCACATCGATCCCCCATTCAACCGCTCCGATATCACTGATAAAATCCTTCATGCGGTCAAACTCATCCAGGTTTTCCCGGTGGATCATGGTTGAGACGGAAACAGCCACCCCGGCCCGGCCGGCGGTACGTATACCTGCTACTGTCTTTTCAAATGTGCCCGGCCCCCGAAGCGCCTCGTGCCCTTTCTTCAGGCCGTCCAGGCTGAACTGGATCTCGTCCACATTAAGCCATGAAATGTTGCCGGAATCAATCATTGTCCCGTTTGAAAACAATACCCGGCGGATTCTGATATCTCCGGTGAGGGCGATATATTTTTTCAGATTACTGTAAAGAAGCGGTTCGCCTCCTGATATGAGCAGCCTGAGTCCTCCCATGGCGGCAAATGCTTCCGTGATCTTTACCGCATCGGACAGATCCATTTCGGCCGATCCGGGAGGTCCGAGATAGCAGTGAGCGCATCTTAAGTTGCACCTGTGCGTCAGATGGAGTTCCAGGTATCTTAAGGACGGTTCAATTTTCTCGTTTATGCCGACATCAACCGGGTCCGGGTCCGGAAGCGCTTCCAGCAGTTCTTCCTCGAGGCAATACTCTACAAAATCGCTTTCTGAGGTCAGCTCTTTCCCTCGTGCTGTACCATCGCACCGGAGGAAAAAACCGACCGCCTTCTCATCTATCTCATAAAGCTCATCGCTTGTAATATGATAGATGTACTGCTGCTCCAGATTTTTAAGCGCTGCTCTTGGATGCAGGCGGAGATACTGGTTGCGCCAGTTCCGGTTATTCATAATCCTTTCTCCAGCCCGGGCATGCCGATGAGATCGTTTTCCATTAAGAGGGCCAGAAGAATGAAACCGCCGCAGGGTTCAATCTCAGCATCAGGGACTGCTTCAGACTTTTCGGACATGAAATCGCAATCTTCGGCCATAAAAGAGCATGTTGCGCAGATGCGTCTTCCGAAAACAGTCGCGTATTTCCTCCACAAGCCTGAGTTCTTTTCAAAAACAGGCAGCCCGGCCGTATTTATAAGTCCGAGCAGAACAAGCTTTTCGGCTACTTCCGCGCCGCGGCAGGTCATCTCTTCTTTTTGCCCCTCTTTAAAAAACATGCAATAGGGGCGGCATATAAAATTCTTGAAGTCATTTTTAGCCATAATTTAATTTATTCCGCAGCGGCATGAAATAAAAAATGGCCTGTGAAAAGTTATCATATTCACAGGCCATTTTTTTTGTTGAATAACCGGTTAGCAGGAACGTTTGCATTTGCATAGGCCGGTCGCGATTTTCCTGACTTTTTTAATGCTCATTTGCGCCTCCTCTTTCTTCTTGAAAGAATTAAGTTGGTGATTTTCAGTAACGAAACGAACACCATGGCCAAAGATCATGTAACACTTATACGCTAAAGAATAAAATCAATCAAATAAAATTTTATCCGGATCATATTTTAAAGTTAATGAGCA
>CAZOEH010000026.1:0-16201 GCA_964578785.1 uncultured Desulfonema sp.
AACCGTGCAGGTAGAGACCGCGTTAACCATCTTGTGGCCGTTTTTGGTGATGCCTTTGCGTTCATAATCCCAGCCGATTATAAAACCCGTGATGTTCTGCAGAAAAATAAGCGGGATCCTTCGTTTGTCGCAGATCTGGATGAACTGGGTGGCCTTTTCAGCGCTCTCGTTGAAAAGCGCCCCGTTGTTGGCCAGTATTCCCACGGGATAGCCATGAATATATGCATACCCGCACACAAGCGTCGTGCCGTAAAGCTCCTTGAATTCCAGGAACTCGCTGCCGTCAACGATGCGGGCGATGACCTCGCGGATGTCGAAGAATGTTGCCAAATCCCGGCTGACTATTCCGTATAATTCCCTGGGGTCATAAACAGGAGGTTTGGGCTCAATCATGGAAAGGCGCATCTTTTCATTTTTAGGAAGATTCCCGACTATGTCCCTTACAATGGCAATGGCATCGGCATCATCTTCGGCGATATAATCCGACACACCGGATTCCATGCAATGCAACAAGGGTCCGCCAAGCTGATCCGCCGTCACCTCTTCTCCGGTAGCAGCCCTGACCAGAGGAGGCCCTCCGAGGAAAATGGCGCCATGCCCTTTAACGTGAACGATCTCATCACTCATAGCTACGCCGTAAGCGCCACCGGCAGTGCAAAGCCCCATCACGGCGACAATCTGGGGAATACCCATCTTGGACATCAGTGCCTGATTGTAAAAAACCCTTCCTCCGCCGTCGATGTCCGGAAAAATCTGGGACTGCAAGGGGAGATAAGCTCCGGCCGAATCTACGAGACTGACGCTGGGCAAGTGGTTCTCCATTGAAATGGTCTGCAGACGCAAAGTTTTTTTGGCGGAAACAGGATATGCTGAACCCCCCTTTATGGTGGCGTCGTTAATACTTACTACTACCTCTTTTCCTGCAACCACGCCTATTCCGGCCCGCAGCCCGGCTGAATGGACCTTCCCGTCATACATGTCCTTGGCGGCCAATGGCGCGATTTCCAAAAAGGGTGTATTTTTGTCGAGAAGCAGGTCAAGTTTTTTTTGCGCCGGAAGTTTGCCTGATTCAACCAAGCGGTCCAGTGCCTTTTGGGATCGATCATCCCGGGCCCGTTTCATCTCGCGCCGAAGATCATCAACCAGAACCTCCATTGCCGAATAATTTTTCTTATACTCATCCGAATGAATATTTATCTTGGAGTCAATCGCATGCATGATATTTTTCCCACATCTTTGTAGAATTGCAGGACAGGTTTGTTTCTGAACAGGTATAATTCCGGAAATCAACTATCATGGGAGAGCCCTTTGTATAAAGCCTCATTAAAGGGTCGGCACAGGTTATCGGTTTTGCCTTTTAGCAAGATCGAAATCAGACTTTATCAACGGCAGCCCGCCTGAGGCGGATTTCCATCAGATCCGGACAGTCCCAGTGGATATAACCCCACGAAGCCGTTATTTTGCCTCTGCCTGTGTCTCTTTGTTAACATTCAGGGAGCATTCTTATGGTTCGTAAAATTTCCTGCAAAACGGCAAAACCGATTACCTGTACCGGCCCCGAAGGACATGTTATGCAAATGTCTTGCAGGATAGCCTGATATTGTATGACGGCACGATAATTTCACTATTAAATTCATTTGGTGAAGTCAAGATATATTTATTCATTAATCGAATAAATTTAATTTTTATTCATGTTTGCTGTTAATCCGTTAATATCTTCGACATGACAAGGAGCGTGTATGGCTCCCCGCGGGAAACGGGCTTGCTATTACGGTTTAATTACGCTATTTTAGCCGGGAATTAAGAACCTGAATTCTTAAACACAACTATTAGCTGTAACTCGGAGGTTTATATGACGGAACAAATCCGGTATCTGACTCCGGGCTGGCGCGATGAAGCGGAAAGAAGGCTTAAATCCGAACTCAGTCCGGAACGAATGAATTTTATCACGTCGTCCATGTCCAATATCTACCTCGACTGCCCGGACGGAAAGGATAAGTATCTCTTTTTCCGGTTCGAAAAGGGGCTGTTCGCCGATCTTATACTCGGCGAGGGAGAACCGCCCGATGCCGAATTCCGGATTACCGGGAAATACGAAACTTTCGCCAGGATCTCAAGGGCGGAACTCGGTTCCCAGAAAGCCCTGATGACGGGGAAACTCAAGCTTAAGGGGAATATGATCAAAGCCCTTAAGCTGGCATCCATAGCCGACCGTCTCAACAAGGTCCTTTCCACGATCCCGGCGGTTTATTGAATGAAACGATCTTTATTGACCGAGGAGATATCATGACACAAACCAATCCTTTTTTTATTGATTTTCCCGGGCGTATCAGCAGTATTCAGGCTGAAATGGCCGGAGCGAACATAGATGTTTATCTCGGCTCCCGTCTGCGTACGCTCTCCTGGACTCTGGACGCCTTCTGTCCCTGGCGCAGCTTTGTGGTAATACCGGCTGAAGGCCTTCCCACGGCCTTTACGTTTGTCATCGACGCAGCCCGCGTAGCCGACGACAGCTGGCTTGACGAATCGAATGTATACGGTTTCGCTCCGATGGGCGGGCAGGATCAGATCGAGCTGATTTCAGATTTCATAAAGGACCTTCTTCCCGGCGGCCGGGGCCGGGTCGGTATCGAAAGCGGCATGTCAAATTATCTGCCTGAAGGAAATCTAACACATTACGAGTATGAGCGGTTTTCCGCGGCTCTGCCGGGTTGTGAACTCGTCAATGCGCACACCATAATAGACAAGCTCTCCCTGATAAAAGATGCCGGGACAATCAACCGGTTCCGGGAAGCCTCCCGCATCGTTGATATCGGACATCAGGCGGTATTCGACGCACTGAAAGACGGAGGATACCGCGGAATGACCGAAACAGGGATCGCCGGCCTTGCGGCTTATGCCATGCGCAGGGCAGGGAGCGAATGGGAGTGGTCGTTTACCGGCGGCAATGAAATTGCCAGCGGTTACCGTACCGGGCTGACCGGAGGGGCGTGCACGCCGGCTTCCAGAAGAGAAATCAGGGCAGGCGAGCCGCTGATGGTCGACATTCATGCCATGTTCAAATTAGGACTCGGGGACCACTCACACAACTATCTGATTGCTCCGGTTACGGACCGGCAGTGGTGGCATGCCGGCAATTTTCTTGATATTGTAAAGCTGACTCTCAAGACATACAGGGCAGGAATCACCCCATCGGCACTGGCCGAAAATATGATGGGCTTTGCCGATGGACGTGGTTTTTCCGACTACATGGTTCCCGGGTTCGAACATGGCATCGGCCTGATGGGGGATGAGTGGCGCATCGGATTAAATGACGGTCCATTCCCGTACTGGACCAATCCTGACCATGTTTACCAGGCCGGAGAACTTCTTATCTGCGCCATGCAATATGCATGTCCGGAAGAAGGAATAGGGTTCAGGTACGAAAATCCGGTCGTCATACATCCGGACAGGTGCGAACCGCTCTCGGTTTTCCCCTTGACCATTGACGAAATAAAATGATGAGATAAAATAACGAAATATAATGACGAAGTAAAATGACAGGATCAGTTGAAACCAATTAGCTGCGGTTCCATACAGATACCGGTGCTTGCCGCCGGAAAAGGCTGGCTGGCTGTGGATAAGCCTGCCGGCATGACCGTTCACAACATGCCGGGGAAAGATCTTTGTTCCTTTGTATTGACCCATCTTCAAAATGAAAAGGCAAAAAAGGGAGAAACGGATTTTGATCCGGATTTTGGAGTCAATCCTGTTCATCGTCTCGACAAGGAAGCAAGCGGCATCATTATTCTGGCCGCCACCCGGGAGATGTTCCGGTTTTTTTCAAACCAGTTTCAGTCCCGCAAGGTAATAAAGCGTTATGCCGCTCTTTTGCATGGCCTGCTCGAAAACCCGGAAGCAGATGATTTGTGGGGGAGATGGCGATGGTCGCTTTCTGATACTGCCGGCGGACGCGATAATCCTGAAGGACCGGGGCGCCGCCAAAGCTGTGAAACTCGTTACAGGGTTATAGACCACAGCGCTCATTATACGATGGTGGAAATAGAGCTTCTCTCAGGCCGGACGCATCAGATCCGGCGGCACGCGAAACTGTCAGGTCACCCGGTGGCCGGTGACAAACGCTATGGTTCGGCACGGGCGGCAAACTACCTTAAACGTAATTTTGCGTTTGATCGTATCGCGCTCCACGCGCATGCGCTTACATTGCAGCTGCCGGGCGAAAATAATCCGGAAACCATAAAAACACTTTCGATTCCGGATCAATTACTGGAATTGTTTAAAAATGACCAGGCTGGTATAAGTACTTAAGGAGCGATAAAGAATGAACGAACTTCCTGAAAATATGGTGGAGATGATAAACGAACTTCTCGGCGGCTTCAACAAATCGATGGGTCTTCATTTCATCAAAGCCGTCCGGGACGAGTATGTCGCCGAAATAAAAATAGATGAGCGACATCTTCAACCTTACGGGATAGTACATGGAGGGGTATACTCCGGCATGATCGAGACATTATGCAGCACCGGAGCGGCTTTGAATGTTTATTCCGAAGGGAAAAGCGCTGTGGGGCTTGAGAACTCGACATCCTTCCTGCGGGCTGTTCGCTCAGGCACTCTGCGCTGCACAGCCAGGCCCGTTCTGACAGGAAGACGCTCGCATGTGTGGGAAGCACAGGTAACGGATGACCGCGGCCGTCTGGCAGCCACAGGCCGTGTAAGGCTGATGATACTCGAACCGGGATCAGAGGCAGACGGTATAACCGTCGAAATGAATGCCGGACCGAAGTGATTTCATATATACTGATAAGCCGGATTCCGGACTGTTTATAAACATTAATGGGAAGCATTAATTGACAGATTCGGAAAACTATGCAACATTACGAAAAAATTAATGTTCGGATTTTTCAATTCACTGAGGAAGCATGACAATAAGATACGGAATAGCTATACTGGTGATCCTTTTTAGTGCGGGGCTGCTCGATGTCCGGGGAGCCGAAGGATTTCCCAAGTCATCGAAATCCACAGCTGTCCATAAGAAGAAAATACATTCCGCTAAAGTCAAGCGAACTCCCCGGAAGCTCGTTCTACGATCAGCCTCCGTACTGGTCAAAGACCAGAATACGGGTGAGTTGCTGGTTCAGAAAAAAACAGAGACTGTATTGCCGATTGCCTCCATCACCAAACTCATGACTGCCATGGTGGTGCTGGATTCCGAAACCGACCTCAAGGAATCAATTTCCATTGAACCCACAGACATGGACACCATTTGCTACAGCCCCTCCCGGTTGCCAGTTGGTACACGCCTCTCACGCGAAGAGGCCCTGCTTCTGACTTTGATGGCTTCCGAAAACCGTGCTGCTCATGCTCTCGGGCGGACTTATCCGGGCGGTCCCGGCGCCTTTATTACTGCAATGAACGCCAAGGCCAGGTCTCTGGGGCTTTCCAAAACACGTTTTGAAGATGCCTCCGGACTCTCCAGCGGCAACACTTCCTCCGCTCAGGAATTGGCTCTGATGGTGGACGCAGCTTACCAGTATAGTCTTGTCAGGGAATTCACCACCAGAGAAGAGGCTACGATCCATTCAGGCCGCCGCACACTGGAATTCCATAATACCAATCGCCTGATTCAGAACCCGCGCTGGCAGATCGGCCTCTCCAAAACAGGCTTCACAAATGAGGCCGGCCGATGTCTTGTAATGCAGGCTTCCGTAGCCCAGCGCTCTCTTCTGATTGTGCTGCTTGATGCGCAGGGCAAACTGACCCGTTTCGCCGACGCGAAACGTATCAAGCAGTGGGTTGAAGGACTGCCGCTGGTCCGGCAAAAACGGGAAGGATAAACAGGATACGGACAGCAATATATGACGGGAATCCGGGAATAAAGGATTGTGCAGTGTGCTGCGGAAAAATCAAAATAGAAGTTTCAGTTCAATCGATATGTAATCGGCATTCTTATTTCCGCTTTTACGGGAGGGCTGGGAAAGGGAGCAACATTTTTCACGGTATCAACGGCATTCCGGTCCAGCAGGCTGAAACCCGAACTTTCAACCACTCTCACGTTATTGACGCTTCCGTCTTCGCAGACTATGAACGCTATCCTGACCTGGCCGCACCAGCCCATCTTTCGAGCCATATGAGGATATGAAATGCTGCCGGTTATTCTGTCCCGGATATAAGCAAAATGCTCCCTGAGATAAGCCGCCCCTGATGTTTCCGGTGTTGTGCCGGAATCAGCATTGCCGGAAAATCCCGCCCTCTCCTGAGCCGAACCGGCCGCATTCCGGAATGCTCCTGCAGCGGATGGCGTGCCGGGAACATTCGCCGCCCGGGTCAAAGAGTCTGCGCCCGTTACTCCCTGAGCGGATAAGGTTTCCGCGCCGTCAGCTGAGGGGACCGGAGAGCTTGAATTATCCTCTTCTTTTATAGGTACTTCCGGGGGCGCCGGCGTTTTTCCCGCATCCGGATTAAGTAATTTATGTTCCTCAGCAACCTCTTTCGGTCGAATCCCCCTGTTACGCATCGGTTCCTGCCCCGTTGCCGGCGCCTGATACGGAAAAGACTGCGCGACCACGGCAGGCGGGTTGCTGGCGGAAAGGGCGAAGTTAATCACGATAACCTTGTTCTGCGAGACACTGGTAAGCTGCAGCGCGGCTACCAGAAAAAAGATCACCCCGTGAATGCAGATGGACCACTGGAATCCTTTTACTTGCAATGTCATTTTTTCATTTCCGTTTGAAGGCTCAATTTTTTGAAACCGCTGTTCTTGACCACATCCATGACATCGACGAAAACCTGCAGGGCGATATCCCGGTGTGCGCGTACCAGAACGGGAGTTTCCGGGCTGAAGGCACGGATTTCATCGCTCAGCTTAACCAGAGCTACAGGCTTCGAATTCAAATAAAGTGCGCATTGATGATCGATCTCAATGGATATCGACCTGACCGTCCCGGGCTGATGCGCTGATACTTTTGGCAGCTCAAGAGGGATGGCGCCCCTTGCAATGAACGTTGAGGTTGTCAGGACAATCGTTAAAAGCACCAGCATGATGTCGATAAAGGGGATGACGTTGATGTAATCAAACTCTTTCTCTTCCATTTCGTATCTCCCATTCGAAGATGAGTTCTTTTGCTTTTCTTACCAGAAAATTATATAGAGTTATCGTCGGAATGGCGACAAGAAGCCCGACAGCCGTAGCTTTCATCGCGAGGGCGAGGCCCACCATGATCTTCCCGGTATCCATAAAACCTTCGCGACCCATGGTGTAAAAGGTCAGCATTATCCCGAGAACCGTCCCGAGAAGTCCGATGTATGGCGCATTGCTCGCGATGGTTGCCAGAATATGAAGTTTTCTGGTTACCGCCAGTTCCAGAGCCTTTCTGTCGGTAAACGAGTCGGCAGAGAGACTGTTGTAATAAAGGCGCCTTTCGATTGCGACGGCCACACCGATTACACTCATGATCACCAGGAGGCCTATAATCCCGTAATCAACAATAAACTTCAGCGATTCCATATTTTTTCTCCCTTTTGTTTCTTTTAAAAAGCAACTTTGACTGCATGCCTTATGATGAACGAAGCCTCCGGATAATGTCTGTTGAACATATCCGGAGGACCGCCGCCCGGCGGGCCTGGTGCGGCCGGCATAAATTTACTGGTAATCTTTTTAAATCAGAACTTGTATATCACCGTCAGATATCCGAAAATACCTGTTTCGGGCACCCTCACGCCACTCCGGAAGGGATCCCTCTGGTAAGACAGGTGGCTGAAGTAGTACTTATCAAACAAGTTGTTCACCCCGGCATAAATCGTCCAGTGATCAAGATTGACTCCGGCTTTGAAATCGGTGATACCCCAGCCGCTTGTTTTCTCTTCTTCCAGACTGCGGTCTACGCGATCCTGCCGGTCTGCAAATCTTTCGGTAATTTCGACGAACCATGTATCTACATCGTAACGGAGGCCAAAAGAACCAGTAAGAGGGGGAATCTCCGACAGCGGATCATCCGTGTCGAGATTTTCTCCTTCCGTATACGACAAACCGGATATTGCATAAAGATTCCATGGCAAAGAGACCTGGCAGGATAATTCACCTCCCCAGAGTTCCGCATCAATGTTACCGTACGTGCGGGCTGCAGGCAAAGTAGCCAAACCGGGGCCGTCGGGATCGGCAACTTCTTCAACATTTATATAATCATCAATCCTGCTGTAGAAGATAGACGTGTTGACAAAGAAGCCCTTACCGGTAATTTTTACACCGAGATCAGCCTGGTTATTGCGCACCGGGTCAAGATCCGGATTGCCGACCCAGTTAGTTAAAGTGGGCGCCATAAGTGTCGGTGTCTTCTTCATGCCTATGTACAGTTCCTGCGGATCGGGCATGCGGCTTACTGATGCCAGTCCCGCGAACAGCTCAATATTCGTGGTTGCCTGCCAGAAAAACTGGAGATTTAAGCTCGGCTCAAAAAAGCTGTTTTTGCTGTCGAGAGATTCGCCCGGATAATAAGGCTGGTAGAGGGTGGCGATGCGGGTATCGCTGAGTGCTGTCGCATCCGACTTGGCGTAATCGAGGCGCAGGCCGCCTTTTAATTTCAGCCCATCGGCAAGCGGCTTAGTGTATTCGCTGAACACGCCGAACTGATTGTGGCCAACATCCGGAATCATGGGCTGGGGCTGGTATGCAAGATACATTGTGCTTTTGTTGACAGCATCCCAGTTGCGGTTGAAATAATCAATGCCTCCAAGCAATACTCCGGAACCCAAGTTGACGCTTCCGCTGAGGTTGGAGCCGATGGTAGTGGTTTCGGCATCTGTCTGCATCATATAATTCCGTGTAACTGTCATGGTGCGCGCAGAGCTTTCGCGGAATTCGTCATGCATAAGATGGTCAACATCAGTCAGGTAGATTTGAAGTTTTAAATCATTGATTGACTCAACCGGACTCTTTATGGTCGTGGTCCAGTTGAACCTGCCGGTACGGTCATATTCAGCATCCATTAATAGAGCAGGGTAAAGTACGTGGTCTGCATCCTGGTATGATATGTCTAATTCGGTCCGTGTCAAAGGCGCAAGCTGGTAGCCGCTTTTAATCCAGAACGTGTTGATGTCATATGCCCTTGAATCCAGGGCGCTACTGCGATAACGGTTTTTACTGCTTGCAGGGTAGATGTCGGTTATCCGTTTGCCATCTCCGGATCTCGGCGGCAGGGAATACTTATAGGCATAACCGGCGGAAGCGGCATATGTATCGTCGGCGTAGGAACCTGTAGCGGCTGCATGTGCCATGTCATAGGAGCCATAGGTCAGAAAGCCTGACAGGCCTAAGCCCGGTTCAGGTTTTTTACCAACGGCATTGACCAGGCCTCCAAGACTGCCTGCATAACGAAGATCATACGGCCCCTTTACAACCTCAATAGATTCTACTTCGGCGAAATCGAAGTGAAATGAGGGAGGATCCATGCGCGAAGGGCAGCCGCCATGAACCCGAACTCCATCCATCAGGACGTTTATATTATCACGCTGATGGCCGCGCAGAACGATATCGTTGGCAATCGCGCCCTTCCTGAGACTGATTATCCCCGGAATATTCTGCGTTGCCTCACCGATATCACGGGCGGAACTTTCTCTTACTTCACGAATCGTCATATTCTCCTGGTTTGCTTCGAGCGCGGTTCCTTTAACAACGATTTCATCAAGTAAAATAGTGTCTGCCGCATTTAAAGGCAGAGATATAATGAAAGACAAAAGAATACAGAGTATTGAAATGTTATGTAGATGGATCTTGTATCCATCCCCGGGAATATTCCGTGTCATACTGTTCCTGATCTTGTAAAAATATTTTTTCATTTAACCCTCTCCATGATCAAGTTATGAATTATTAATCTTATCGATTAATTAAAATAACTTCAGTTATTGATGCAGACAATGCGGCAGTAATCGGTTTCGTTCAATCTATCTTCCGGAGCTAATATGGCAACTGCTCAGGAGGACTTCAGTTTTTATAAGAGGCGGCCTGCGGGACGCGGGTAGGGCTGACCGGAAGAGGACACGCGGCTAAGTGATGCCGGATAGACGGCTTCGTCTAACTGTGTCTACGAGAGAAATTATTTCTATATTAAAAGGGCGCCCTGTTTAAAGGGATTTCCTTCTCATTCTTCTGGGATCAGTTTTGCCTGTCCGGCATTGAAAGATATGGAAAAAGACCGAGCCTCCGGAACGTAATTACAGGTTTTTGATGAAGCACCTTTTTTCCCGCCCGTCGTCAATTTTAACGTAGAGCCTGCCATCCCTGATCCTCGAAACGGTACCCTTATTCAAAGGGTGATTACAGGCGCATCGCCCGCCCCTGGTCCTGGAGATGGAATTGCAGCACATCATGGGGCAACCGCAGACGTAAACCGTTTCGCCGATTTCGAGCTTATCGAGATCGGTTATCTGGTTCACGCTTCGGCCCGCATTGCAACCCAGCAGTAGAATGAGAGCGATCAGTACGCTAAACCCTTTCTTCATGGGACCTTCGATCCTTTTCCGGAGTGGCGTTCGATTCATGGCTTTCCGCAAGCTGAAGTATGTCAGCCTGCGCGGCCGGGAGGTTTCTCGCCAATGCCTACAAAAAGTCTTTACTTTAATTGCAGGGCGGGGCTCGCCCGTGTAGTGGGTTATAGGATATGGTTAAGTTTGGAAAGATTACTATTGGTAAGAGGGCTGACTGAACATTAAAGAGCCGGATGCTGTCGGCAGCGTTTGCCGGAGTGAAAAAAAGAAACGGATGGTTGTCCGCTTGCGTTTGTATTGAGCAGGGATGTGAATAACATGCGCAGCAATGGTGAAAGCTTCCCAGGAAAAAGGAAAAGAAAATAAAGAAACTCAGGAAAATGGCCAGTTGTTTTCTAAATGCCACGGTATTTATCCCCAAATCAAATGATTATAAATTTATATGAGCAATAAAAATGCCAATATCCGCATAGAACAATTTTATTGTATATTGCAATTGATAACAAGCTGTTATTCCGATACCGGGAAAACAGGAAGAAATGTTGATACTATCAGTTGCCCTCAATATCTTGCGGAGCTTTCATATATTGAGGACAGCTTTTATAGATTTTGATGGGGTTTGTGGCGGAGCCGGGATAAACCGCTGATTGCCTATGGCAAGCATTACATTTGACAACGCAACTGGTATTCGGTAGTTCTGTGAGTGTTTAATAAATCTCGTAACAAATATCTCCCGTTCTTGTTTCAGCCGACGCCTTTGATCATGACTGAGGAGCAGTAAATGCAAAATCCATCAAGGACAAATCAGGAACTGACCGAAGAAATATCCCGCCTTAAACAAACAATCCGGGAACTGAAAAAAGCTGAAGCGAAGTATAATCGGGAGAGCAGGGATAAATTAAGCCTGATCACCGGGAACATGGCGGATTGCGTCTCCCTGGTGGACGCGAGCGGGACATATCAATATATAACGCCGTCCTATGGTAAAGTGCTCGGATACAGCCCTAAGGATATGATCGGTATTTCCGGGTTCAGTTTTATCCATCCGGATGATTTTGAAAGGGTACTGAAGCTTTACAGGGATGGTATTAAGCAAAATTTGAACGAATTCCGTTATGAAACGAGATTCCGCCACAGGAATGGCCACTATGTACCAATGGAAGTCAGAACGAGTTCCTTAAGGGATGCAAAGGGGAAAATTATCGGAGGCGTTGTCGGCGCCCGGGATATAACGGAAAAGCTGCTATTAGATGAAGAACGCAGGCGGGCTGAGGAGGCGCTGCGGGAGAGCGAGCAAGGGCTCCGCAATCTTGCCGACAACCTCCCAAACGCCATGGTCTATAAACTGACAGCCGAGCCTGACGGCGGCAGGCGCTTCACCTATGTCAGCCGCGCGGTGGAGCGGCTGAACGAAGCCACGGAAGAGGAGGTTCTGGCCGACGCCGGGGTAATCTATAGGCAGGTGCTGCCTGAATACCGCCAGATGGTCAGTGAGCGCGAGGAGGAAGCTCTGAAGAACCTGACTACTATGCAGGTCGAGGTTCAGAGCCGCCTGCCGAGCGGCTCTTTGCGGTGGTTCGAATATACCTCCACCCCGCACCTTCAGGCCAATGGGCTCCTGGTCTGGAATGGGGTTGAGGTGGACATCACCGACCGCAGGCGGGCTGAGGAGGCGCTGCGGGATAGCGAGAAGAGATTAAACCTGATCACGGAAAATATGGGGGACTGTGTTGCCCTGGTGGACACGAGCGGCACATATCAATCCGTTACACCGTCCTACAGGGAAGTGCTTGGATATGGTCCCGAAGAGATGGTCGGCGTCTCCGGATTCAGTTTTATCCACCCGGATGATCTTGAATGGGTACTGAAGCTCTATATGGATGGTATTGAGCAGGGTTTACGCGAGATCAGCTATGAAACAAGACTACGTCATAAGAATGGCCAATATATACCAATGGAGGTAAGAGCGCGTTCCCTGAAAGATACAAATGGGAAAATTACCGGAGGAGTTCTTGCCGCACGGGATATAACGGAGCGGAAGCTGACCGAGGAGGAATTGCAAAAATACCGGAAGCAGCTTGAGAAGATGGTCAGGGAACGGACAGCGGAACTGGAAAACAAGAACATAACCCTTCAGGAACTCAATACGACTCTCAAGGTTCTCCTGAAGCAGCGGGAAGATGATAAGAAGGATATGGAGGAGAGATTCGTGTTGAATGTCCGGAATCTGGTTCTCCCCTATGTGGAAAGGATGAAAAAAGGACCTCTGGACGTTACGCAGCGTCCCTATCTCGAAATAATTGAAACACATCTCAATGAGATTGCCACTCCCCTGTTGAAAAACATGAGGCAATTCAAACTTACTCCCAGAGAAATCAAAGTGGCCGCACTCGTAAAGCAGGGCAGGTCGACAAAAGAGATTGCAGAAATATTAAGAATATCAATCGGATCTATAGATATCCACAGAAAGCATATCAGGGAAAAACTCGGCTTGAAAGATAGAAAGGCAAATCTTCAGGTTCACCTTGAAGGTCTTGATCAATAGGTAGTTTATCCCCCTATTATCCACCATAACATATAGAATTGACATTCCTGCCGGCTCGTCTATTACCAATGTTACCATTTATTATAATGGAAACCGCAAAAAACAGAACAAGAAATAAGTTGTCGGGATGTTGTGCGTATAAATCTGAACGTTGCCAGCATTACCGACACAAGAGAGGCCCATGAGTATAGAAGTGCCGGAAACCGTCAAACAGCAGGCCAGCCGGTGTCGAAACAACTTCTCATGCCTTGCTTCCGGGGATCGCTGCGGTCAATCAAAATGCAAAGTCCATTATTCCGGCGGCAGAAATGTGCTCGTACTTGCCGTCTCCGAAGGAGATCTTTCATGCCCATATTGCATATCTTTCGGAAACCGGAAGTTGTGTACCTGTCCGGTTAATTATCATCTTCATATCTCAGCGCCTCACAAGCCCCGCTGACAGAACCTTCGGGGCCGCGTATCAACGCTCGCGCGCCTCATAGCGGTTTATTATCTCGTCAATCCCCGGTTCCCCAGCAGGCTTTTCTCTAAACCATTATAATTCATTGACAAACCACAGGTAATGTGGTCTTTTAAATCCGCATTTCGACAGCCCTGTCAAAATATTCAAGTGTCTTGTTTGGCACTTTACATATAACTCATAAGTCTGTTCCACAAGTTTCAAGAAGCGAGTCTTTAACCGTAGATCATGGGCGTTCGCAGACCGGTTGATGGCCCTTGAGGTTATTGCAGAGGTTTTATACTGATCCGCATAATACACCTTGATAAATTATTTCAAAAAACACAACGGGATAGTATATATAGATATATTGCTATTATATCGCTGCAGCAATGGCATGTTATATGGACTGAAAACTGAAATTTCGCATATTATGCGGATCAATATAAACATTGTTATTCTAAGAAAGTGTTTCCTTCAATAAAGTACTATTTAGGGGTAAATAACCCAACATGATATCAGTTAAAGAGGTATGCGCATGAATTCCGATAAGAAAATTTTCTATGGATGGTGGATCGTAGCCGGCTCCTTTTTCCTCAACTTTGCCGGTATCGGCATTATCATGAATTCCATGGGGATTTTCATCAAGCCCGTCTCCGAATCCCTCGGTTTTACCCGGGGTGGTTTTACGCTCTATTTCACCATTGCCGCTCTCTCCATGATGGTTATGGCCCCCGTGATGGGCAAACTCCTGGAGCGTTACGATATCCGTCTCATCATGGCTATCTGCACCACGATGATGTCCGTAAGTTTCGCCCTTTTTTCCCAGTGCCGGACGCTCATGCAATTTTATATTCTTGCTCTGTTTCTGGGCATCGGCAGCGCTGGCTCCCATATTATTCCTGTGTCCATGATGATCACAAACTGGTTCGTCGAGAAACGGGGGCTGGCCATGGGCATCGTCTTTGCTGCCACTGGTGTAGGCGGATTGATCTTCAATCCTCTGGCGGACTGGATCATCCTCCATTACAGTTGGCAGGCCGCTTATCTGACGTTCGGCCTCGTCATCGGCATCCTTTCCATCCCGACGGCAATCTTCATAGTTCGTGCAAAGCCTGCCGATAAAAGTCTACTTCCTTATGGCAGTGAAGAAGCGCTCAAGCAACAGTCTCTGGACGATAAGGGAGGACTGACTGCGACGGAAGCTCTCCGCAGCAGTGCTTTCTGGCTGCTTGCCGTCATTATTCTCCTTATCGCCATTGCAAACATGGGCGTTCTGCACCACATTGTGCCCTATCTCACGGACATGGGCTTTTCCTCCACAACAGCAGCAACACTGATGTCACTGCACATGACCATGCTCATTTTCGGCAAGATTCTGGTCGGTGGTCTTGCCGACCGGTTGGGGCTTATGAAAAGTTACGTCCTCTGTATGATCGGCCTCATAATCTCGATCGCCCTGCTTTACGGCTCGCAACTGATGTGGGTGGCCATCGTCTTTAATATCCTTTTCGGCTTCTCCATAGCTGTTAGAACTGTTCTGCCGCCGCTCATGACGGCCCGCGTATTAGGCCAAAAACAATTCGCCGTTATTTATGGGTTCCTGAACATTTTTACGACACTCGGAACAGCCGTGGGTGTTCCCCTTTCCGGATTCATTTACGACGCTACGAAGAGCTATCACATGGCCTTTGCACTTTATATCGTTCTTTGCTTCATCGCGACCGCAGCCGGTATCGCAGTTTTGAAGCGAAAGGAATAATCAGCTAAAGACCGGTATAACTGCAGTATGGGCGGAATATTCCAGAGGAATCGGGGCTTACCCCTGAAAATAGTAGAAACGCATAATTTCATGGGCGTGCTCATAACCCTCAGGGAGAATAAATAATGTCGATGAAGCTTGATGAATTCATCAATGTGGCGAAGGAGCTTAGCCTGGATGAACCTGAACCACACAAATCTTCGGCCTCGATGTAATTGCTTGACTTCAAGCAGAAATCAATGGCAGGTTATACGGATATAAAACTGAAAATATGTGTCTTATGCGGATCAATCTAAACGTTATGCTTACCGTCCGTGAGAAGCGGATTTGCATGGATGTGAACGATCATGAAAACATCCGGGCGATTGATATTCCTTCAGATTTTTACTCCGTCTTGAAAGATACCATTTTTCCCAGGGAGATCTGATCATGATAAAGGAACCTGATAACCTCGAGCGAAAGATCGCGTTAATCAGCCGGGCCGTTGTCTTCAAAGGGATTTCCGAGAGTGCACAGAAAGACTTCGCCGATCTGGCTGTTTCAGTACGCTATGCCAAAAAAGAAATTGTGTTGCAATCTCATGAGCCATGTTCTGCTTTTATACTTGTTGAGCAAGGTTTGATTCGTGTTTCCAGGTACTCTGCCCTTGGCAAAAAACTCACATATCTGCTGGCGGGACCGGGTGAACCGATTAATCTGGTGGGGCCTTTCACCGGCGCTCAACGAGCATATGTTGCCGAAGCTATTCTGGACACAACAATCCTTTCTGTCAACCGGAAGGATTTTTTGGGATTTGCCTTTGCCAACCATCAATTGATAATTAATATTATTGATATTCTCGGACATGCGGTGGACAGTTCAAACACCAGAATTCTGGACATGATGGAAAAAAAAGTGATTCAAAGGCTGAAACGGGTGCTGCACACACTGTTCCAAAAATTCGGCCCGACCTTGAACTTTACTGCTGAGGAAATCG
>CAZOEH010000027.1:0-16034 GCA_964578785.1 uncultured Desulfonema sp.
GTACTTTGCGGCATCTGCATAGAGGTTGCTCCCTCTGTTTTCAAATTGAGCAGCGCAGGTTATATTGAAATTAATGAACTCCCGGTCTATCCCGAAAAAGAAGTTGATGAGGCTATTAAGAACTGTCCTTCTGATTGCATTTCCTGGGATGGAAAGTAAATTGCCAGACCGGAATGGAATAATGATATAAAGTATGGATACCGACCGATTCGGAGGAAGGAGATTAAAACACAAGATCTTTGAAATTCTCTCCGGAAATGATTTTAATGAACGGCTTCCTGAAATCGGGCGGTTTCCCGGAAGACAGGTTGTAAACCATCTTTTTTCATGTCTGTATAATTTAGATGAACTGATTAAATGGCGTGCCGTCACCGCAATGGGAGATGTTGTCTCTTCTCTTGCTGATGCAGATATTGAATCCGCACGTGTCGTCATGCGCCGCCTCATGTGGAATTTAAACGACGAATCAGGCGGAATCGGATGGGGTTCTCCCGAAGCAATGGGAGAGATTATTGCTAAAAATATGCGGCTGGGTGAGGAATACAGCCGCATCCTTATATCTTATATAAATAAAGACGGAAACTATCTCGAAAACGAAGTTCTTCAACAGGGAGTAATCTGGGGAATAGGAAGAATAGCGACGGTAAAGCCTCATCTTGTGAAGGATTCCTTTGTTCTCCTTATTTCATGCATTGAGTCCGTCGATGTGATGCTTCGCGGCCTTTCAGCATGGGCGCTAGGAGCGATAGATCCCGTCAAAGCGCGCTGTTTTTTAGCGCCTCTTAAAAATGATGATTCGGTGGTAAAGATTTATTCTGATGGTATCATGAACAGGCTCATGATAAAAAATATTGTAAATGGAATTCTTAACGAAAAAATGAACCAGGAACCAAAATGAAGGTTTTGATCCTATGGACATAGCGGCGCTAATCCCGTCACCGGATACTATCCCTGTTCACTGGGTATGGTTCAAAGTACTGCTGATTATTACCTTCATGGCCCATATTCTCTTAATGAATATAATGCTCGGGTCAGCAATCATAGCTTTTTTCAGCGGATTGCAAAAGTCAAACGATAGTAGCGCTATTTCGCTCCAAAAAGAGATATCCGAAAAAACAACCTTTGTAATAGCTTTTACCATAAACTTTGGGGTGGCGCCTCTGTTATTTCTGCAGGTTCTTTACGGAAACTTTTTTTATACGAGTTCCATATTGATGGCAGCTTTCTGGATATCAGTAATTTTAATTCTTATTATTGCATATTACAGCGCGTATATTTACAAATTCAAATTCGAGGAACTCGCATTTGCCCGCGTATATTTTATCGGACTGACAGTTCTGCTTCTTACAATCACAGCCTTTTTCTATACGAACAACATGACCATGATGCTCTTCCCCGCTTCATGGACACAGTATTTTGATAGACCCTCCGGAACCATATTAAACCTGTCTGAGCCGACCCTGCTTCCCCGTTTTATTCACTTTATAACAGCGTCTGTTGCAATAAGCGGCCTGTTTATTGCGATAACATGGCAGAAAAAAAAGAGAAGCGGTTCGGCAGATGCTGATTTGAATATAAAAATCGGGATGAAAGTATTTTTCTATGCCACTCTTTTTCAGGTTTTAGCAGGAATATGGTTTATCATAAGCCTGCCGAAAGATATTATGTTACTATTCATGGGAAAAGATGTTACAGGCACGATTGTCTTTATGGCAGGTTTGATTGCCGCCGCTCTTTCCCTTATATACGGTTATAAAAACAAAGTCCGGCCAGCAGCATTTTCAGTGTTAGTCACCGTGTTTTTCATGGTAATAATGAGAGATATGGTCAGAACCGCCTTTCTCAAACCCTATTTTTCCATAGAAAAACTGAAAGTTATTTACCAGTATTCACCTATGATAGTGTTCTTTGCTTCCCTGATAATCGGGATTGCAACTGTAATTTACATAATAAAATGTGCTTTTTCGGTCAAAACATCCTGAGGTTTATCTTAATAAAGTTTGCCGGCGGGCTTGGTTAGGGCCGTTACGAAATTCCAATGTTACAGAGATTTTGTTACAATGGCTTGATTCATGCTGAATAACTATCTTGTAAATTACCCCGTATGGGATCTCGGTTTTCTTGGTGGCGGAACCCTAATCGCCTTTATAGCCGTGATTCATGTTTACGTTGCCCATTTTGCCGTAGGAGGAGGCCTCTTCCTGGTACTTACGGAAATAAAGGGGTACAGAGAAAATTCAGCCGATATTCTGGAATATACGAGAAGGCATACAAAGTTCTTTCTTCTTGTTACAATGGTTTTTGGAGCTATAACAGGCGTCGGAATATGGTTTGCAATATCTTTATTGAACCCTGCCGCAACTTCAATTCTCGTGCATAATTTTGTTTTCGGCTGGGCAACTGAATGGGTTTTTTTTCTGGTCGAGATAGTCTCTCTTTTTGTCTATTTTTACACCTTCGGGAAGATGAATAAACAGGATCATCTTAGGATCGGCTGGCTCTATTTTGGTTTTGGTTGGCTCTCTCTTTTTGTAATAAACGGCATAATTTCTTTTATGCTGACTCCCGGAAAGTGGCTTTCAAGCGGAAACTTCTGGGACGGTTTTTTCAATCCTTCTTTCTGGCCGTCTCTTTTTTTCAGAACATTCATGGCTTTCATGCTTGCAGGGCTTTTCGGATTTATTACTTCCTCTGCCGTAAAAGAAAAAACCTTAAGAAATTCCCTGGAAAAATACTGTGCAAGGTGGCTCCTTATCCCGTTTCTTTTTTTACTTGCTTCAGCATGGTGGTATGTTTCCTCTCTTCCCGGACCTCAAAAACTGATGATTTTAAAGCTCTCGCCGGAAATACCGCCTCTTGTCAAAATATTCCTGCTTATATCCCCGCTTATTTTTATTGCCGGCATATTTATGTCAATACGTATGCCCGATTCAGTAAAAAAAGGGGTAACCATATCTCTTTTTGTAATGGGCATTTTATACATAGGTTCTTTTGAATGGATCAGGGAGGCGGGCAGAAGGCCTTACATAATATACGGGAGTATATATTCCAATTCCGTTTCCGAAAAAGATATGGATTTCATGATCAATAACGGGATATTAAAAACTTCGAGGTGGGTTCTCTCTAAAAAAATCGATGAACAAAACCAGGTTCGGTCCGGACGTGAAATATTCAGACTCATGTGCATTTCCTGCCATTCCGCAGGCGGTTTTATTAATGATATCAAGGCTGCAACAGAAAAATATTCACAATACGGGATGGAGGCTATGCTAAACGGCATGGGTAAAGTTAATGAATTTATGCCGCCTTTTCCCGGTACCGATGCAGAAAAAAAGGCTCTTGCCGCGTATTTGGTAAAAGAACTTAACAGTAGTAAAGAGGAACTGCGTTCAGAATATTCAATCACCCCCATAGAACCCAAAATTCCTTACTTCGATCCCGCGAAAAATAAATATGTTCTGCTCGCATGGAGCGGGAAGGGAATGCATTTCATATCCGACAACAATCAGTTCTTCAGTATTTCGCAGCCCGGAAATACAATCTTTGCCCAACTCATTAAAAGGGGAAAAACACCTGAAATTGTTACAGGGAACCTCCGGATCTCTTACCGGATAGAAGAAGGGTTCAAGACACCCTCTTTAAATTCCAATTTCTGGCAATATTCCAGATCTTTTTATGGCCGCCGGATTAATGATAACGAAGGATTTTCAGGCAGGAAGACAACCGGCGACATGACGTTTGATGAAAGCCTCATGGTTTTTTCAGCAGATGATATTCCGATCATACCATACAGGGCCGATGGATCCTTTGTGCCGTTTCCGATTCTTTATGTCGAAGCAAGGGATAGCGGAACAGGAGAGCTGCTTTGCTCAACAGGAGTTTCTGTGCCGGTATCTACAGAAATGGGTTGCAGGAACTGTCATGGAGGAAACTGGGGTATAAAGAACATAACCGGCCTTTCTGATGAAACATCGCTTGATATTTTAAAGACCCATGACCGGTTAAACCGTACCAATCTTGAATCGCTGTCTGAAAAGGGAAATCCAAAAATGTGTTCGAACTGCCATGCGGGAGAGCAGCCGGAGACCGGGGAAAAATCAAAACATTTAAATCTCTCAGCGGCCATACATGGTTTCCATGCAAATTATATCGCTGTTGATGATCCTGATCCGTGCAGCAACTGTCATCCTTCATCCGGTTTCACAAAAAGCTACCGGGGCATTCACAGCAGAATAGGCCTTGATTGTTCAAACTGTCACGGGAAAATGGAGGATCATGCCTTAAGCCTTCTTGTCTCTGAAAGAAAAGAGGGCAAAAGTGAAGCAGAAAGGCTCATCAAGCATCTCAGGCCTAGATCTGTAGATAATGTAAAACAGATTGAACCGAGAAAAGCGTGGATAAACCAGCCCGACTGTTTGAATTGCCATACCGGTTTCAATCCTCCCGAGACGGATCAGTCGCCGCCAAATGTCTGGACAAAGGATAAAAGATCGCTCTACGGTTCGCGTTCGGATGAAGTCGGAATAATGTGTCCTGCATGTCATGGAATTTCTCACGCGGAATATCCTGCAACGAATATATTCGGAAACAGCAGGGATAATTTCCAGCCCCTTCAATACCAGAAAAATGCTTATCCAATAGGTGCTAATAAAAACTGCAAGCTGTGCCATACCATGGATAAAACTGAAGAGATTCATCATCCAAATATGCTTGCGATATTTAGAAATATTCACTAGATTCCATCCGGAAACGGGTTCTATACAAACACATCCTCTTGCATGGAATAAACTGCATGGAGAAGAACAATGAAGTCGTTTAAGGTTATAATCTGTCTGGTCAGTTTGATCTTTGCAGTTGTTTTCTCCCCCGGTTTTGGTTTTCCGTCGGAGAAAGAAGAGAGTCAAAATTTCCTTTCTCTTTCTGATGCGATAAAAAAAGCCCTTGAAAGCAACCCAAGGGCAAAAGCCGCGTCTTTTCAGGCTGATGAATCTGATGCACGTATCACCCAGGTCCGTTCCGGGCTCCTTCCCCAGTTATACCTGAGTGAATCCTACGGCAGGACAACCAATCCGATGTGGGCGTTCGGGACTAAGCTTAACCAGGAAAAAATCGCTCAATCCGACTTTGACCCGGCCAGGCTGAATGATCCCGATGTAATGAATAATTTTATTACAAGCGTAACATTGGACTGGACTCTCTTTGACGGTGGACAAACATGGATAGGTTTAAAACAGGCGAAATCGGACAGCGAGGCCTTGCAGCTCATGCTTCAGAGAACACGTGAGGAGATAATCGCCCAGACCGGCACGGCTTATCTCGGATTTCTTATTGCAGAAGAGAATCTCAGCCTGATCCGCCAGGTGCTCGAAACAGCCGGAGCTCATTCAAAAATGGTGCGGTCAAGATATGAAAATGGTTTCGCGGTTAAAAGTGATCTGCTACGGGCGCAGGTACGGGTTTCGGAACTGGAGCAGGAGCTCTTTTCTGCTGAAAGCGGCATCTTAATAGCGAAAGCGATGCTCTGTAACGCCATGGGAATTCCGGCAGATTCTTCATTCAGGATATCAACGCGACTTGAGCATGGAGGAGAAATAGAAGAGCCGGTGGAAAAGTGGACTCAAAAAGCGCTATCCAACCGGAAAGATTTAAAGCAATTGCTTACACGGGAGTCAATGGCCAAAGAAGAGGTCAATAAGTCTCTGGCGGGACATTTGCCGAGCCTTCACCTTGTCGGCAATTATGAGATAAACTCCGAGGATTTCAGCGATACCGCGGACAACTACATGGTTGGAGCAATGATGAAGCTGAATCTTTTCAGCGGGGAACGGATATCCGGCAAAACAAAGGAGGCCCGTGCTTCACTGAAGAGAATTCAGGCAATCAGGCAGGAACTCGAGCTTGGAATAGATATACAGGTCCGCCAGGCCTACTACCATGCTCTGAGTTCCCGTAAACGGATAAAAACTTCACAGGAATCTATTATCCAGGCTGAAGAAAACCTCCGTATTGTACGGAAAAGGTATGAAAACGGTTTATATACAATCGTCTCTCTTCTGGATGCCGAAGCAGCCCTTAAACAAGCCCGTACCGGCAACCTGAAGGCGCTGCACGATTATAATACCGCCTCAATCCAGCTTGCTCTTGCCGCAGGAACCATAAATGAGATTTTACAGTAAGGGGAATCCGATATGCTTCAAAGAATAGCGTTAAATTTCATAATATTTTTATTGGTCATCGCCTTTTCAGGCTGTGGCGGGGAAATAGAACCCGGCAACTCAAAAAAGGAAATGTCCGGAGTTATAAAAACACAGGTTTCTGAAGCAAGGATAGAGAAGCAGCCTCTTTTTTATGAGGCGATGGGAACAGTCCGCGCGATAACGTCAAGCACCCTCTCAAGCAAGCTCATGGCAGCGGTAAAGGCAATAAATGTCGGAGAAGGTGATTTTGTAAAAAAAGGGGAAGTTCTCGTTCTTCTTGATAACAGCCAGGTCGGGGCACAATTACAGCAGGCTGAGGAGGTTGCCGCGGAAGCAGCCAGAGCGCACGCAGCAGCGCGCTCAGGAGCCGATTCAGCCCGAGCGGCAGCAACGCTTGCGGGCGCAACCTACCGGCGTTATCAGAACCTTTTAAAGGAAGATTCGGCAAGCAGGCAGGAATTTGAGGAGGCGGAGGCCCGGAACAGACAGGCTGAAGCGGCTCTCTCACAGGCTGAAGCAATAGTTCAGGCGGCATACCATCGGGTTAAGCAGGCGGAAGCCGCTTTATCGTACGCAAAATCTTTTAACAGGGATTCAGCGATATATGCCCCTTATAACGGGCATATTACGGCAAAAATGGCGGAACCGGGAGATCTTGCATCTCCCGGAATGCCTGTGCTGGGAATTGAAGGAACTGAAGGCAGCTATATTGAGCTGGTTATTCCCGAAACACATGTAAAAAATGCCGGAATAGGAAAGAAAGTTGGTATAACCGTTCCTGCTTCAAATGACATTATACTTGAAGGAAAGATCGCAGCAATAGCTCCGGCAGCGGATACAAAAACACGCTCTTTCCTGATTAAAGTTTCCTTACCGGGAAATGAAAACATTCATTCCGGAATGTACGCCCGAGTTCAAATACCTTCGGGAGAGATAAGCGTATTATCCGTGCCCTCTTCCGCGCTGGTTTATCAGGGACAGTTGACAGGGATTTTTATATTTGATGGTGAAAAAAAAGCGCGTTTCAGGCTTGTACGGACAGGCAAGTCATTCGGTAAATCTCTGGAAATCCTTTCCGGTCTTAAACCCGGAGACAGGTATCTGTTGAATCCGCCGCCGAACACGGCAGATGGTATGCGCGTGGAGGCTTCATCATGAATCTGAAAACAGGCGCAGCGGGAAAGATTGCGGATTATTTTATAGAATCCAAGCTTACGCCACTTGTTATTATAGCCTCAATACTCCTTGGTATTGCTTCAGTAATCGCTCTCCCGAGGGAGGAAGAGCCCCAGATAATCGTTCCGATGATAGATATATTCGTCGGCATGCCGGGCGCCGGCTCAAAGGAGGTTGAGGCCCGCGTAACCTCTCCCATGGAGAAACTTTTATGGGAAATTCCGGGAGTCGAATATATTTACTCCACGTCAAGCCCCGGAATGTCGATGGTGATAGTCCGTTTTTTCGTGGGACAGAATGAGGAAGAAGCCATTGTCCGGCTACAGTCAAAACTCATGGCAAACATGGACCGGATTCCCTGTTCGGTATCCCCTCCTCTGATTAAGCCCCGCTATATAGACGATGTGCCGATCCTGGCTTTAACCTTCTGGGGAAAGGATGCAGACCATTACACATTAAGGCGTGTAGCCGCCGAAGTCGAAAACATTGCAAAGCGGGAGGAAAATATTTCCATAACCGCTATAACCGGAGGAGCGGGCAGGCAGGTTCAGGTAAATATTGACCCGGTAAGACTTTCTTCTTTCGGCCTGGATACCGAGCGCCTTTTTTCGATGGTATGTGCTGCAAACCGGGAGTCCGATGCCGGCTCTTTTCCGTCACAGGCAGGCCAGACCATTGTGCATACGGGCGGTTTCCTGCGTAATGCCGAAGATGTTAAAAACGTTGTTATATCCGTCCGTGACGGTAGGCCGGTTTACCTGCGCGATGTAGCCTCGATTTCAGACGGACCCGCCGAACCGGATCAGTATGTTTTTTTCGGAGCAGGCCCTGCTGCGGAAGATAAGAATATCGCGACAAATGACCTGCAAAATGGCGCTTCCCCGGCTGTCACCCTTACGATAGCAAAAAGAAAAGGCACAAATGCCATAACGGTAGCAAACAGGATACTTGCAAGAATTGAAGATGCGAGGGGAGCTGTAATACCCGGCGACATAAATATGACCGTGACAAGGCATTACGGAGAAACGGCGAAAGAAAAGTCGGATGAACTTCTTTTGCACATGATGATTGCAATAATATCGGTTTCAATACTCATCTGGTTCACGCTCGGCCGCCGTGAATCGGGGATAGTCGCTCTTGCAATACCCGTTACCCTTGCCTTAACTCTTTCGGTATTTTTTCTTTACGGGTACACCCTGAACCGCATTACTCTTTTCGCTCTTATATTTTCAATCGGAATACTGGTTGACGACGCAATAGTTATTGTTGAGAATATTGTGCGCCATTTAAGGCTCCCGGAAAATGAGAAGCGCCCAAAAGCAAGGGTCACGATTGAAGCGGTTGACGAGGTTGGAAACCCGACCATTCTCGCAACAATGACAGTTATTGCCGCCATACTTCCAATGGCCTTCGTGGGAGGTCTGATGGGCCCTTATATGCGCCCCATCCCTGTCGGCGCTTCAGCTGCAATGGTCTTTTCACTTATTGTGGCATTTGTCGTAACTCCTTGGGCGTCCATGAAACTTATCCGGGAAAGCGGAAATAAAAACCACGGCCATGAAAAAGAGGGATGGAGCACACTCCTTTACCGCCGGGTTATGGCTTCTCTTATACATAAACCTTTCCGGCGTTCCGCTTTTCTTATAATGGTATCGGTCCTTCTTATGATTTCCCTGGGCCTTGTAGTTATCAAAAAAGTCCAGGTCAAGATGCTCCCGTTCGACAATAAGAGTGAATTTCAGGTTATAATCGACATGCCGGAACACTCGACCCTTGAAGAAACGCTCTCCGCCGCTCTCGAAATGGGGGAGTATATAAAAACCGTCAACGAGGTAGTCGATTATGAAATCTACGCCGGCACGGCAGGGCCTTTCAATTTCAACGGCCTTGTGCGCCACTATTTCCTGCGAAAAGGGCCGAATGTGGCCGATATACAGGTGAACCTCGTTGAAAAAGGGCGAAGAAAAGACCAGAGCCATGACATTGCAAAGCGCATACGGCCTCCATTGCAGAGGATAGCGGAAAAATATAATGCCTCGATCAAAATTGCCGAAGTCCCTCCCGGCCCCCCGGTGCTTTCAACCCTTGTGGCAGAAGTTTACGGTCCCGATTACAACAGGCAGCGCCATGTTGCAGGGGAAATCAAGGCGATTTTTGAAGAAACCCCCGGTGTTGTCGACGTCGACTGGTACATGGAAGAAGAACAGCCCAGATTAAATCTTGTTATTGACAAGGAAAAAGCGGCCCTGCACGGCATCAGCGCAGATCAGGTATCAAAAGCCATGGAAATGTCGCTTTCCGGGCGGCTGGCCGGCCTCCTTCACCAGCCCCGTGAAAAAGAAGATGTTCCCATACTGCTTAAACTGCCTCTTTCGGAGCGGGCCGGAATCGAGCGCCTTGAAGCAATAAAAATTTCACAGCCGGACGGACGGCTAATATCCGTTTCAAGTCTTGTCAGATCATCTGAAACCGGGATAGACAAGAGCATATATCACAAAAACCTGATGCCGGTAATTTATGTAACCGGAGATGTTGCGGGCGAAAAGGAAAGCCCGGTTTATGCCATACTGGAGATGAGAAAAAAGATAGAGGCCATGTCACTTCCCGAAGGCTACAAAATAGTCCAGCATACCTCGGCGCTTCCTGACAGCGACCGCCGTTTCTCCATGAAATGGGATGGTGAATGGCACATAACATACGAGGTCTTCCGGGATTTGGGAATAGCTTTCGGAGTGGTTCTAATACTCATATTCGTGCTCGTTGTCGGATGGTTTCAGTCATTTTCAACTCCCCTGGTGATAATGGCAGCCATACCCTTTTCCCTGATCGGGATACTGCCGGCGCACTGGCTGATGGGAGCATTTTTTACCGCAACCTCCATGATAGGTTTTATAGCAGGAGCCGGGATCGTGGTAAGAAACTCGATAATCCTGGTTGATTTCATCGAGCTTCGCGTTTCGCAGGGAATGCCGCTTGATCTTGCCGTGATTGACGCAGGAGCCATACGGTTCAGGCCCATGATGCTGACAGCGGCGGCCGTTGTAGTAGGCGCTTCCGTTATACTGTTTGATCCTATCTTCCAGGGTCTTGCTATATCGCTGATGGCAGGCGAAGTGGCATCACTGCTCTTTTCCCGCATGACCGTTCCTGTCTTGTATTATCTCGATAAGCGTTGGGAATCAGGGCACACCATGAAAAAAAAGGATGCTTCTAATACGGATGACTCCGATGTCATGGACAACTATTAAGGGCCTTTGCAATTCTTTCCGAGTTTATCCCTTCAATATTTCAGTTTATTGAAAGTATTCATGTTAACGGCGCTTCGATCCTCCGAAAATACCCCCAAGAACACCTCGCAGTATCTGCCTCCCTATCTGGCTTCCGACCGTGCGCGCCGCCTGCTTTGCCATTGTTTCAACCATGCCCTGGCGCCTGCTTGTGCCCAACAGAAAATCTTTCAGCATCCCTTTGGTTCCGGTTTGACGCTCTTCCGTGGTTTTTCCCGGCCGGGTATCAGGCACATCCTCAGGTACAGCCCTCCTGCTCAGGATTTCATACGCCGATTCGCGGTTTACCGGCGAGTCATACTTTATGCCCACCGGGCTGCGTGACCGGACAGCCGCGCGTTCCTCCTGCGTGATTGCTCCCATCCGGCATCGCGGCGGACAGATTATAGTATGTTCCACAGGCATCGGCACGCCTTTCTCCTGGAGAGTGGAGACAAGAGCCTCGCCGACCCCCATTTTTGAAATAGTCTCGGCCACGTTAATCCTGCTGTTGGAAACGAAAGTTTCCGCTGCGGTGCGCACCGCCTTCTGATCCCGTGGTGTGTAGGCTCGAAGTGCGTGCTGGATACGGTTTCCAAGCTGACCGAGGATCTCGTCAGAGACATCGTCCGGAAATTGTGAGCAGAAATAAACGCCCACACCTTTTGACCGGATAATCCGCACGACCTGCTCCACCTTCTGTTTTAGCGCCGGAGGCGCGTCATCAAACAGCAGGTGGGCTTCGTCGAAAAAGAACACAAGCTTTGGCTTATCGGGATCTCCAACCTCGGGCAGGTTTTCGAACAATTCTGACAGGAGCCACAGCAGGAAGCTCGAATAGAGGCGGGGTTTTAAAATGAGCTGGTCAGCGGCAAGGATACTGATTATGCCCCGACCGCTTAAATCCGTACGCATAAGATCTCCCAGTTCGAGGGCCGGTTCGCCGAACAAAGCTTTTCCGCCTTCACGTTCGAGTGACAGTAAAGAACGCTGTATTGCGGCCACGGACTGCGTGCTGACCAGGCCATATTCGGATGATATTTTCTTGCGGTTGGAAGCTGTAAATTCGAGAAGCGCCCGCAGATCGTCGAGGTCAAGCAGCAACAGGCCTTCGTCGTCCGCAAGCTTGAACGCGATCTCTAAAGTTCCTGTCTGGACGGCGTTTAGTTCAAGGATCCGGCCAAGCAGGCCGGGGCCGATTTCACTTACGGTTGTGCGTACCGGATGGCCTGATTTGCCGTAGAGATCCCAGAATAAAACAGGGCTTGCTTCGTTGGTGTAACCCTCTATGCCGATCTGCCCGACGCGTTCTTTTATCTTATCGGTGGCTAAACCTGCCTGCGAGAGGCCTGCGATATCACCTTTGACATCAGCCATGAACACAGGTACACCCAGACGGGAAAAGCCCTCCGCCAGCACGAGCAGGGATACGCTCTTGCCTGTGCCTGTTGCGCCTGCGATCAGGCCATGACGGTTTCCATACTCGGTAAGCAGGTGAACAGGTTGTTCGCCCCTGCCGATAAGTATCCGGCTCATATATTTCTCTCCTTTTGATTTGAAGGTGAACCATATATAATTCCGGACATAATTTCAATCAATTTTAATATGATATGGCCTTATATAACGGACAGAGAGCTTTGTCCGGGGGTTCAAAAAGAGGCAGGAACCCATTACCTCCTTGAAAAACAATAAACGTTTATTTATACTGCTTAAGCTGATATAAACTTTTTAAAGGTTTCCCGCTACTTTTCACGCACAAAAAAGGTATGTTGAAAACTGGTTTTATAAATAAGGAGAAAATAATCATGAAAAAATTCGTTAAAATTCTCTTCTGCTTGACGGTATTTTTCCTGCTCACAACCGGCGCTGCTCTGGCTGACAAAGCAGCGGTAGCAATCATTGCTCCTGAAACAGCGGATAAAGGCACAGAGGTTACCATCAAATTAAACGTAATGCATCACGGGAACAACATGTTTCATCATATCAAATGGGTATACATAAAGATAAACGGTAAAGAAATTGCGAGGTGGGATTTTTCGGCGACAAAAACTCCAGAATCGGAATATTTCACAAAGGAAGTAAAGGTCACGGTTAATGAACCGGCGCAAATCGAAGCTGAAGCATACTGTAATATTCACGGAAGCGCAGGTATCACAAAAGCGGCCATTAGTATGAAATAATATTCAATTCTTTTTGAGCCGAATTTTCTTTTTTCCGTCATTCCCGCGGAAGCGGGAATCCAGGAAACTCGGGAAGTTCTGGACTCCTGTTTTCACGGGAGTGACACCTTTAAGACTTTTTATGAGTGTGTAATTATTTATATGGGAGGTATGATTTTATGACTATCGGAGGCGTTTCAATAATCCTGATTGGAGGATTATTAAATCTGATGTTGCTGTTGTTCCAGCTTTTTTCCGGTCTTCATTATATCAAGGTTCCTGTAGGAGTACATAAGAAAACAGGCATCACTCTTGTTATTACCGCCTTTATCCATGGCGCACTGGGCATAATCAGCAATTTGTAAATGGATAGCAGGAGACGGCGAAAATCTTTTGGTTTTATATCACACGGAGATTATTGATGACGGTTAGGGATCTTATACAAAAAAACAGAAGTTACAGGCGGTTTCATCAGGATGCGGGGATAGATTTGAACATGCTGAAGGAGTTTGTGGATCTTTCAAGGCTCTCTGCTTCCGGTGGAAACATTCAGCCTCTGAAATATATTCTGTCATGTGAACCCGAGAAGAATGCACTGATCTTCCGGAATCTGGCATGGGCGGCTTATCTTAAAAACTGGAAGGGACCGGCGGATGGAGAAAGACCCTCGGCTTATATTATTGTTCTGGGAGACAGGCGTCTGAAGGAATCTTTCGGATATGATCCGGGTATAGCGGTGCAGAGCATGCTGCTCGGAGCTGTTGAAAAAGGTTTTGGCGGATGCATAATAGGCTCTATCGGCAAGGATTCTCTCAGAAAGGATCTTAACATACAGGATCAGTATGAAATACTGCTTGTAATCGCACTTGGAAAACCCAAAGAGAGTGTTGTGATTGAGCCGCTTGGCCAGGATGGAGACATAAAATACTGGCGTGATGATAAAGCTGTCCATCATGTTCCCAAGCGTTCACTCGAAGAATTGATTGTGGGGTAATAGTTATGTAAAGGTTTCTGCGCTTGATGGTTTCTGAAGAAGCTTTGCGGCGTTAATCCCGCAAATTTTATTTATATCTTCCTTTTCAAGCCCTGTTTGTTCGAGCTCTGCAAAATACTTTGAAGGTGCAAGGAGCGGAAAGTCGCTGCCGAAAAGAATCTTATCTGAGCCGATGATATTTGCTGCCTCTTTGTAAATCGGCGTATCATAAAGAAACGGTGAAGCGGCCGTGTCAAACCATACGTTTTTCATGCTCTCTTTCACTTCTTTTTTCAAAAGATTAAAGAAGAAGATTCCTCCGCCCCAGTGAGCAAGTACTATTTTGTTATTTGGAAACCTTTTAATAAGGCTGTATATCTCAAAAAGTGTATTCGGGGTTTTGCCCGGATAGTAATGGCCCACCGGTTCGTTCGTGTGGATTAATGCGGGCACGTCTTTTTCCCTGCAAATCTCCATGACGGGACTTAACCTCATCAGCGATTCATTCTCTATGCCTGATGTATAAAAGGCGAGCTCTCCGATTCCTGATAACCCTCCTTCAAGGCATCTCTCGGCCTCTTTTCCGGCTGTGTCGCAAAACGGGTCAAAACATGCGAACCCTATGAAGCGGTCGGAATATTTTTGAACAGAATCCATTATATAATCGTTATGCATTACGAAGCGGTCTTCATTCTGCCAGGGAAAACCGAAAATGACCGATTTATCTATACCGCTCTCATCCATGACCTCTATCAGTCTTTCAGCTCCGACAATTTTCGATTTGGGGGATGAGTAGAGGAGTTTAAAAGCTGGTTCGGATGAAAAATATTTTTCTCTGTTTTCGGATACCTTTACCGGAAAAATATGTGTATGAAAATCTATGATCACCTTTAAGCCTCCCTTCATATTATCCGATGAACCAGTTTGGAGTCTGAATATGCTCTCTTAAAAAATCTCAAATCCGATCGCATATAACTTCCAACTAGTTTATCAAAATTGACGAGTTCGTTGAAAGTCAAAAAAAATCCAATTTCAGACGGCAAAGTAAAAAGATCCATATGCAAGGCATGCGAATTCTGAGGAATGAGGCGTACATATTAGTACGCCGCAATGACGAAGAATGAAGCACAACGCCGCAGAGGGCCTTTTTACGAAGCCGTCATTAGTGTCTTATATTATGGGTGCGTAAAACCTCGCACCCTTCATTCCATTTTTCGGCAATTCTTACAATATCCTTTCTCAACTCCGTGTGCGCGGTTTTACAGGAACCTGGTATTTCTCCCCTTAATTGCGCGCTTGAATTTTCAACAAGCTGTATCAGCTCTGTTGCTATTATTGAATTGACTTTTAAAATATCTTTTAAAATATCAAGTATTTCAAGCTGATTCTCGTCCATGTAAATCTCCTTGGAAAATAAACGGGATAAACAAGATTATTGACTGAAAAAACTAATATTATTATATGTTCAACAATATGTTACGAAGGAGGTCAACATGTATTTTGATAAACCGGGGAAAATTAATACGGAAAAGACTCTCAGGCTTGCATATGAGCGCGGAAAAGTTTTAGGGATAAAAGAGGTGGCTGTCGCGTCTTCCAAAGGGGATACCGCTAAAAAGGCGCTTGAGATATTTGAAGGATTTAAAGTTATTGTAGTTACATATCATTGCGGTTTTGAAGAGCCTTTTAAGGTTGTAATGCCAGATTCCGCAAAAAAATATCTTGAGGATAACGGAGCCGTCGTTGTTTCGGCAACACATGCCTTATCGGGAGTTGAGAGGTCGATTGCCAAGAAGTTCGGCGGTCTTTACCCCGCTCTTCTTATAGCCGAAACCCTGAGGCTGTTCGGACAGGGAGTGAAGGTAGCTGTTGAAATATCGATCATGGCTGCTGATGCGGGAGTTCTATCCGGTGAGGACATCATTGCTGTCGGGGGAACCAACAGGGGAGCGGATTCAGCTCTGGTGCTCAAGCCTGTAAATCAGTCAGACCTGTTTAATATGCGAATCCGGGAAATTATCTGCAAGCCAAGAGCGTTTTAAGAGATGTTTCTTATAGCCGGAGTCTCCCCGAAAACGACTGTAGTTGATGAGAAACCCCGGTTATGCCCTGTCTGCGGTCTGGCCCGGGCACGTTACAAGAGGGTGGATCATTATTTCAGTCTCTTTTTTATTCCCCTCTTCAGGGTAAAAAAAGGTGAAGCATTTCTTATGTGCGACAAGTGTGAGCAGGAAGTAAAAGAATTCGGATACGGGCCTGAATC
>CAZOEH010000028.1:0-10579 GCA_964578785.1 uncultured Desulfonema sp.
GACGCCATCCTGTTTGAAAGTCGGCTCGGAATGTTTGGTGGGCCGTGAGCACTCGAAGCAACCGCCCTGGTCAATGGCAACGTCAACCAGCACAGAGCCTTTCTTCATTTCCCTGATCATATCATTGGTGACAAGACGCGGGGCCTTGGCGCCGGGAATAAGTACGGCGCCCACCACCAGATCCGCCTCTCTGAGCAGTTTCCGTATCGTGGCAGGGGTAGACATAAGCGTAAAGCAGTTTGCAGGCATGATATCGTTCAAGTAACGGAGACGATCCAGATTCATGTCCAGGATATAGACCTTGGCGCCGAGACCACAGGCCATCTTAGCCGCATTTGTGCCGACAACACCGCCACCTATGACAACGACTGTAGCCGGGTCCACGCCCGGAACTCCGCCGAGGAGAACACCCTTGCCCCCATGGTGCATTTCAAGATATTTGGCGCCTTCCTGAATCGCCATGCGTCCGGCGACCTCGCTCATGGGCGTGAGCAACGGCAGGGAGCGGTCGGCTTTCTCTATGGTTTCATAGGCAATGCCGATACATCCGCTCTTGAGCATGGCATGCGTCAGATCTTCGGCTGCCGCTAAGTGAAGGTACGTAAAAACAATCTGTTCCTTGCGGATCATATCGTACTCGGACGGTAAAGGCTCTTTAACGTGCATGACCATTTCGGCGTGGTCGTAGATTTCCTTGGGAGTATCAATCAGTTCAGCGCCTGCCGCAAGATAAGCCTCGTCCGGAAATCCGCTCCCGAGGCCCGCCTTTTTTTCAACCAGAATCGTGTGTCCGTTCATCTTCATGACTTCGACGCCGGCCGGCGTCATGCAGACCCTGTTCTCTTCCAGTTTGATTTCTTTCAGGATTCCTATTATCATTTTTTCCTCCTTAATACCATATCAAAATTTTTCAATCGCCCTTTTAACGGCCAAAACGATTTCGTCGATATCCGTCTTTGCGGCAACCAGTGCCGGGGCGAAATTCATAATTGTATTGTTCCCCGGCAGGCTGCTGCTTGTACGTCCCGCCAGGACTCCTTCAGCCGTCACAAGACCCATTATCCGGCCCATCTCAGTTTCGGATACAGGCTCCTTGGTCTGCCTGTTTTTTACGAACTCTATACCGCAAAAAAGGCCTTTGCCGCGAACATCGCCGACTATCGGCATATCGCACAGCGATCGCAGCCCCTGCAGCAGGTAGTCACCCATCACCCGGCTGTTTTCCACCAGATTTTCATCTTCAATGATACGTGTGTTTTCCAGTGCTGCAACCGTGGCACCGGCGCATCCGCCGTAGGTGCTGATGTCACGGAAGTAGTTCATCCGTTCGGAGGGATCATTCGGATCGCAGAGAAACTTGTCGAAGATACCCCCGCGTACCGCGGTGGCTGAAAGGGGCATGTACGAACTGGCAAGCCCTTTGGCCATGGTAACCATATCCGGATCTGCGCCGTAATGCTCGTGGCCCCAGAAGCGGCCGGTGCGGCCGAATCCGCAGACCACCTCGTCCATTATCAGGTAGATTCCGTACTTATTGCAGATCTCCCGGAGGAGCGCGTAGTATTCGGGAACCGGCACGATAATTCCGCCCCCGGCAGTAATCGGCTCGACAATGCATCCGCCGATGCTCTCCGGACCTTCTTTCAGGATCACGTCCTCCATGCTTCCGGCACAATCGATGTCACAGCCGGGATAAGCCTTGCCAAACGGGCACCGGTAGCAAAGAGCATGCGGAAATTCGGCGAAGCCCCCGGCAAAGGGTCCGAAATCGTGCTTGCGCTCCAACTGGCCGGTTGCGCTGAGGGCGCCGATGGTAGTGCCATGGTAGTCACGTTCACGGAAAAGAATTTTGTATTTGCCTTTCCTTGACGGATCTATGTGAGAAATCTGCCGAACGATCTTGAATGCCTTTTCATTCGCTTCCGAACCGCTGTTGGAAAAAAAAACCTTTCCCAGCTTAGGCAGCAGCTCAATCAGTTTGGCGGCAAACTTTATGGTCGGCACATTCCCGACTGTTCCGGCATAATAGCCGAGGGTTTTAAGCTGTTCGTAAACAGCGGCGGCGATGCTTTCACGTCCGTGGCCCACCATGACGCTCCAGACACCTCCTGAAGTTGCATCCAAATATTCCCTACCCCGAATATCCTTTACCCGCAGACCTTTTCCCTCGACGATTATCATCTGCTCGGCGGTTTGGAAAATTTTGTGCGGCTTGATGTGATGCCATAAAAATTCACGGTCGCAGCGAATGATCTCTTCCGTATCGTAATTAAGCCAATTGGTTTTGTCACTCATGTCTTTTTACTCCTTGTTTTAACCGTAAGTACTGCAAGCACGGATCGTACGGCATGTTTCACAATTCTATCCTCAATTGAAGGACCAATCGCCTGAGTTATGGTACTAACTTTCAGTGTATCTATCCCCACCATCCCGACTGACAGATATCTGATGCATCAGCGAAGTCCTGATTCCCCCAGTTCCCTCACCACCGGGCGGGTGCAAACCAACGTACATCGACACCGGATTACAGAATAAGTTTAGATGTTTGTGTAATTTCAAAGCGCATTTTCAGTACCCGCATATCCGTCGGTTCCCGCGGCCGCTCTATGTTAACATTGTAAACGGGACCCATCCGGCCCGGAAGGTTGTTTGTCATAGTAACAATACGGTCTCCCTGTATGATGGCCTCGTCTATATTGTTGGTGACGAAAAGCGCGGTACGTTTATCGGTCTGCCAGAGTTTGATAAGATCGCCCTCAAGATAGAATCGAAGCTTGACATCCAGCTGACCATATGGTTCATCCATCAGCAGGATATCGTGGTTTACCGCAAAAGCCCCGGCCACAACTATTCGCTGCATCACGCTGCCGATACCTGGTTGGGATAGAGATCTGCTGTATAAAGGAAGCCCGTAAGATTCAGGATGTTGTCGAGTTTCTGGATGAGCTCCTCCCTGGGGAATTTCTTGACTTCCATCCCGTAAGCAACGTTTTGCCTGACCGTGCGCCATTGCATGCAGGTTGGTTCCTGAAAACCGAAAGAGATGTTGTGCTTTCGGGGATCGGAGTTATTATCCATGAATATATCGCCATCGATTGTCGGAATCAGCCTGGAGAGGCAATTCAGGAACATTGTCCTTACGCAGCCAGTCGGACCGACGATGGCAAGAAATTCGCCCTTCGACCACTTGATCTTCCGAGAACCAGCAGGTCGCTAAACCGCTTGGTCAGATCTTTGACCTCGATTTTAATTCTTCTACAAGAACTTGTTGTTTCCACGGTTACTCCCCCGTCTTTATCTATGGTAACTTCGCGCTCAATGGCGGGTGGTTATCCTTATTCGGACAATCAAGAAGCAACGCAGCTTCGCACGGGCACTCCTTTCTTCTGGTTTTGCACCACAGCGGTCTGGGAGTCACTCGTTGATGTGAAATGGCCGGTGGGCTCAGCATATCGAATGGTAGCAATTTTGTTCTGTGTAAAGAAATCGATTCCGTCCTTTCCCTGAACTTTATTGGTCCCCAGAAGTGAATCTTTAATTCCGCCAAAAGGCAGGTAAGGGTGCGGAGCACAGATGCCGACATTTACACCGACCATACCGACATTTGCCTCTGAAATAAAGGTTTCTGCATAATACTGATTTTGTGTGAAAATACAGGCGCCATTACCGAATTCCTGCCTGTGGATCAGGTCCAGCGCGTCGTTGAGACCTTCTATTTTCATCACAGCCACTACCGGTCCGAAAATCTCTTCCCTGGCAATTGTCTTGCAGGGTGTAACATCGGTAAAAATAGTCGGACCGATGTAATAACCATTCTTGTCCTTTACATCAGGATTGCGGCCGTCCAACACGAGGTTTGCCCCTTCACTGATTCCGTTCTCTATATATTTCTCGATACGAGCCTTTGCACCCGCTGAAATCACAGGGCCCATATAAACATCCGGATCCATGGCATTTCCTATCTTAATGCACCTGGAAGCCTCGATCATCTTTTCCAGGAAACGTTCATAGATCTTGGGCACAAGAGCAACAATGGAGCCGGCAAGGCAGCGCTGACCTGCTGAACCGTAGCAGGAATGAATGAAATTTTCGATGAACAGGTCCAGTCGGGCATCCTCCATTGCCACCAGATAGTTCTTTGCACCACCAAGGAGCATTGTGCGTTTTCCGCCATGCCCGCAGCCTTCGGCGATTTTTTTGGCCGTGGGAGTCGAACCGACCAGACAGACGCCGGTCATTTTTGGATGCCCGTACCAGGTCTCAGGAATCTTTCGGTTTCCGTGAATTATATTGATGACGCCCCTGGGAAGATCAATTTCATTGAAAATATCGCCCATTTTCTGCATGAAAAGTGGCGACTGGGTTGATGGTTTATAAATAAAGGTATTTCCGACGCCGACGGCATAGGGGACAAACCAGCCGAACACAAGTGCCGGAAAATTAAACGGCGCTACTCCACCGAACACCCCTATCGGCTGTCTGATCACACGGCCGTTGATGTTGGTGGCGATACCTTCCAGGTATTCACCCTGAATCAATGTCGGAATACTGCATGACGCCTCTAATATCTGGACCACCCTCGCTACTTCGCCCCTGGCCTCACTGATATGCTTGGCCTGGTCAACGGCAATACTTACTGCCAGATCTTCCTGATGGTTGAGCATTGCCTGACGGAGATCATAAAGGTATCCGACCCGTTTCCCCACCGACAATCGTCGCCATGAGTCATAGGCATCATAGGAGGAATCAATTGCTGCAAGAGATGTTTCGGGAGAAGAGAGCGGTACCTCGCCGATGACGGTTCCAGTGGATGGATTGTACAGCGGCACATATTCGACATCTTTTTCTTCCACCCATTCCCCGTCGATGAAGTTCTTAATACGGACAAAATCCATTTCGGTTTTCATAATTTATTCCTCCTAAACCGGATAAACCGGAACCACGAAGGCACAAAGATATTTTCTTTCATTTATCTTTCGTGTCTACGTGGTTAATAAATTTTGCCATAAAATGCACAAAAATTACAATTAAGGTACTAATATTTAGCATGTGCTTCTCATGCTATCCATGCAGCCAAACTGGTACCTGTGGGTTGCAGTTTGACGAAACATTTTTATCAAGCATTGGCAGAAAGGGTCCGAATCGAGCCTCTGCGTACTTATCGGCAACTTCCAGCGCCTGGTCCATCAAGTCGCCTTCATCGATCTCATCCTTGGTGACAATCAGCGGTGGCGTCATAGTAAAGACGTTGCCAGGATTTTCGGCCATAGCTATCATGCCAAGTTCGCCCAGCTTTTTTGCCACCGCTACTTTGGGGTTGATCCCCGGCCGGATTTTGGCATAGACCCCCATGACGGGCTCACGGGTTAAATTTTTCAACTTATGATTTTTTTTCATATTGGTCTCTGATTTTTGTCGAAACGCTTAAAAGAAATAATAACCAGAAGCATCATTATGAAATAACTTTGTCATTTCTCAATAATGCTATTTTTGCGTCACTGTAGTTCAAAACACTCTTTAATATTTCATCGGTGTGTTCTCCTAAAAGTGGTGCTGGAGAGTAAATTTCAGGAGGAGTTTCTGAAAGATTTATCGGCGAACCGACAAGTTTTGTCATACCTGCAACTGGATGCTCTACGCTACGTATCATGCGTCGTGCACCGGCAATATGGGAATCTTCAACAATGTCTTTAACATTATAGATAGGTGCACATGGAATCTGTTTGGAAAGAAAAAATTCCACAATCTCCTTAATCTTCCTCTTTTCTGTCCACTCTTCGACAATGCGCTTTATCTCCACATGCTTTTTTACACGATCATAATTATCTTTTAAAGTATCATCGGATAGAAGATCATTTCGATCAATGTTGTTGCAAAATATTTCCCACAATTTGTTGTTCCCCACGGCTATAATTACCCATCCATTTTTAGCTCGAAAAGTATCATATGGATAAATAAATTCGTATCGGTTTCCAGTCATTTGCGGAATGCGATTGTCGACAAGATATATTTGGATAATTGTCTCCATTGCAGAAACTACAGAGTCCACAAGCGAGATGTCAACTTTTTGGCCAGATTTTCCATTCTTTCTAGCAAGCAGGCTGGAGAGAATTCCTATACATGCACAGAGCCCTCCTAATACATCGGCAATAGCAGTTCCGGTGCGAGTGGGAGGTGTATCTGGCCATCCGGTAACACTCATAATGCCCCCCATAGCTTGACCGACGATGTCGTATCCAGGAAAATCCTTATATGGGCCGGAGTGCCCAAAACCCGAAATGCACGAATAAATGATGTCGGGGTTGTGTTTTTTGAGTGTATCATAACCTATACCGAGCTTCTCCATTGTCCCGGGCCTAAAGTTCTCTAAAACAACATCGGATCGCTTCGCAAGGTTCAAGAAAAGCTTTTTGGCTCGTTTATCCTTCAAGTTTATAACCAGACTTTTCTTGTTACGATTGAGATTCATGAAGTAAGCGCTTTCGCTGCCTATAAACGGTGGATATTTTCGTGAATCATCGCCCTGTCCGGGAACCTCAATCTTAATTATTTCAGCACCCATGTCGCCCAACAGCAGTGTACAAAATGGACCGGCTAAAACTCTTGACAGATCCAATACACGAATTCCATACAGAGCGCCATTGCTTCTCGATATATTACCCATTTAATCCTCCGAATAGATACATTATAAAAATGCCATTTAATCCTGTTAACGGCTCGTCAATTCCGAGATTAATGAAGCCGTTTAAAAAGAATAAACATAGTGTTAGCGCAAGGGCTACAACGAAAAACCAAAGCCTGAGAGAAAGGCTAAAATAGCGACAATCACCCACAGACTAACATCAAGCAAACGAAACTTCGAAATTTTAAACCCGCAAACCAAATTGGCAAAAGAAAAGATAAAGATAGGCCCCGAAAAGGCGACACGTAAAAACCTCTCATAATCATCTTGTGCCGGTGTTCATAGATAAATGATAAATAAAAAGAGAATCACATAGGCGACAATTCCTAATTTAAGTGCATATTCCGCATCGGCAGTCCAGTTTGCTCTCTATCTATTTTCAAACATAAGAAATGGGATTGATAGGTGTTATAGGACCTAAGCCTATGGCTTGCTCAAAAAGCACCGCTGCAGATAGTAGCTCAACCTCTCCGCGGGGTTTGCCCACGATTTGCAACCCTACGGGTAATCCTTCCCGCGTAAAGCCGCAGGGTACCGATATGGCCGGGCAGGCGATCAGGGAGATGGCAAAAGTGATCGCGATCCAATCGATATAGGTTTTAAATCGATAGCCCTCGATTTCTTCTACTGTATGCAAGTGGTTAGGAAAGGGGGGGGTGATCGCAGTCGGACATACCAAGAAATCGTGTTGTTCAAAAAACCTGGTTGCAGCGGCCACCAGTTCACCGCGCCCTCTTTCCGCACGGGCAATGTCACCGGCACTCTGTTTGAGTGCATTCTCCACGCTCCAGATGATTTCCGGTGTTAGGAGATCTCGATATTTTTCCACATATTGGTACATGCCAGCAATATGGTTGGTACCCCTAATGCCGTGGAATACATCAATCGCTTTAGAAAAATCCGGGCAGGCATCCGTTACCTCAATGCCCATTGATCGGAAGCATTGAACGGCATTTATAACTTGTTCGGCTACCTCGGAATGGACTTTGGTAATTCCCAAATCCAGGGAAAAACCCAAGCGCTTGGGTTTGACAGGTTCCCTAACGGCCTTGACAAAAGATCCGGGTGGCGAATCCACGGCCAAGGGATCGCCGTAGTGGCTACCAGCCATGTTCTCAAGCATGAGAGCTATGTCGGCCACGTTCCTTGCCATGGGCCCAGTTACCGGTAATACGTTGAAAGGAAGCAATTGTGGCCCTCGAGCAACGCAACCCGGTGTTGGCCTCAGGCCTACAACAGCGCAAAAAGCGGCAGGGGCCCGAATGCTGGCTCCCAAATCGCTCCCCGATGCCAACCAGACTTCCCCGGCGGCCAAAGCTGCGGCTGAACCACCCGAGGAGCCGGCAGTGCTTTTGCCAGTATCCCAGGGGTTATTGGTGGCACCCCACAAGGTGTTGTAAGTCGTTGCATTGAAACCGAACTCCGGCGAATTAGTCTTGCCCACAACCAAGGCTCCACGATCTTCCATTTTCTGGACGAAATAACTGGATTCCTGTGGCACGAAATCTTTGAAAATCGGTGAGCCACCCATTGTGGTGGGGACACCTGCCACATGGCTTAAATCCTTGATGGCTACAGGCAGGCCAGCCAGCCAACCCGGGTGATTTTCGTTTCTCATGGCTCTTTCAGGGAGCAGAGCGATTTCTTGTGAAGCCCTGTCATAACATTGAATCGGCAAGGCATTTATAAGCGGCTCTACCTCTCTTACTCTGGCACTGGAAGCGGCCAAAAGTTCCTGGGGTTTGATCTCGCCTTTTTTCAGCAAAGCCACTGCTTCAGTCGCGGTCAATCTAATCAACTCATCCATACGTCCCCTCCAAAAGAAATTATCACGCCGTCTTGGGTAAAGCCGCCCTCGTTTCTATAATGGCCCTGTTGCGCTTCCTGATGACTAACACTATTAGAACCATCAAAACCATAAACCCAGAACCTACGACATAGATATTGGGCATAAAGGCTATGATCACCATGCTCATGGCGATGAGAAAATCCAAGGCTGGCCGACCGGTAATGGGTTGCCTGCCGACAAGATAAGCACTGCCATAAGTAAGCAATATCCCTCCGAGGGTCGCAAATACTACATCTCCCTTACTACCGATGAGCAACAAGCCCGGATAGTATACAAAAAATACGGGGAGGATATAAACTACCACTCCCAAAAACATCGCTTGCTTGGCTATTGCCATCCAGTCAGTCTGGGCTATGCCGGCTGCCACAAAAACAGCGGCGCAGACTGGCGGTGTGATGGCCGATAGGCATGCGTAATAAAGAACGAACAAGTGGGCCGCCAACGGGACTACGCCCGCCTTAATCATGCCCGGAACCAGGAGAGCCGCCACCAGAATGTAGGATGCCATGGTGGGAAGTCCCATTCCCAGGATTAAGCTTACCGTTGCGGTGATTACGACAAGGAGAAACAGACTGGAACCCGCAAGATCCACGATGATGCTTGACAGAGTCGCAGCAATACCCGTTGTATTCACCAAACTGATCAAAATCTGTGCCCCTAAGAGCAGGATACCCACCATGACAAGGCCCCGGCCTGCCTCAGATAGGGTGTCCACGAACGTCATCACTGTCTTCCAGAAATTAGTACCACTCCTGATCTGGAAACCCATATGGATAACGAGCATCACAACAATGCCCAAGAAAACAGAGTATTCCATTGATCTACCCTGGATCACTCCATATACCAAGCCACCAATTCCCCCTCCAAAAGGCAATAACTTGATCCAGGAAAAATCCCTTCTGATGGCGGACATTTCTTCTTCGGTCACACATGCGAGAGAAGTTCGGATCGCAACCGAGTGAATCCCGATATAAATACCAGAAAAATACAGTACTGCGGGTATCGTGGCCGCTATGGCAACATCCCAGTAAGTGATCCCCAACGCTTCCGCGATGATGAAAGCGACTGCCGACATGATGGGAGGCATCATTTGTCCGCCGGTTGAGGCAACCGATTCCACAGCACCAGCCAGAGCCGGAGGATAGCCCAACCGCTTCATCAGAGGGATAGTTACGCTGCCGGTCGTAGCCACATTTCCCACGGAATTGCCGCACATCATTCCAAAAATGGCTGAGGCTGTAACGGCGATCTTGGCTGCTCCGCCAGGGCTTTTACCGCTGACGAGAGCAGCCAGATCGATGAAGGTCTTTCCTCCGCCGGTAAACAGCAACATGCTACCGAAAATAATGAACACTGAGACCAGGGAGGCAGCCAAACCGGTCATAGAACCCCAAACACCCAGATCGCTCAAGAACAACGTTTCGACCCAAAATTTTAGGTTCATATACTTGTGGCCAAGCTGGCCCTGCACGAAATGCCCCCACAAGGCATAGGCCATCACGATCAAGACAATTCCAGTGAAAGACCATCCAACCGACCGCCGGCATAGATCCAGAATGGTGAGCACCAATACTATGGCCAAAAAAATATCCAAATAGCCAGCCTCCGGCAGCTCATCCATTATTAAACCATGGTTTATGGCAATCTTGATACAGGCCGCCACGCAGGCCAATGATAGGACTCCATCGATTGCCCGGCCGAGCCGTGCAAAACGGGTTTCACGAAACAGAGGAAACATCGCCATGGTCAGGCAAATGAGCAACGCAGCAAAGACAGAGCGTTGAATCAGGATTTCGAATTTGCCAAAACCGCAAGTGTAAAGTATAAAGATGCTTAGCACCGCGGCTAATATTTTCACCAATTTTTCGCGCGTCATTTTTTTACCTCTCCAGCCCACCATGCAGCTAAATGTCGGTTATACAATAGTCATTTTAATAGCCACGAAACCTAAAAGTAATTACTTTCAGGCATGTGACTATTAAAAGAAGCATATTAACTCATTAATAATGATTATTTAATGACCATTACCTCAGCTTTTTTAATGGTCT
>CAZOEH010000028.1:10589-16012 GCA_964578785.1 uncultured Desulfonema sp.
GGTCTCTTCGGTCACTTCCTGTCCGATACCCGGTAAGTCCGGTGCAGTGTAATAACCATTAACCGGCTGATAATCGTATGTGCACATCGCAATATTTTCTTCGATCATCGCATATTGGTGATGCTCATGGATAACAAAATTCGGAATAACAGCTTCCAGCTGCAGTGCTGCAGCAATTGCAATGGGCCCACCGCAAAGGTGCATCTGAACGCCGACATCGTAAATATGAGCCATATCACAAATCTTTTTGCCTTCTGTAATCCCGCCTGTATTCCCTAAATCCGGCTGAATAATTGAAAGCGTTCTTTGTTCTAAGAACGGTCTGAAACCCCATCTGCTGAAGATGCGTTCACCGCTTGCTAGTGGGATCCTAAGTTTGTTCGAGATTTCACGATGGAGATCAGCATTCAAAGGTTGTGTCGGCTCCTCATAAAAGAAGCAATTAAGCGGTTCCAGCTCTTTTCCGAGCTGAATGGAGGTGTTAACGTCGGTCTGGGCGTGTAGTTCAATGATAATATCGAGGTTATCACCGCCAGCTTCACGGACTGCAGCTACGCGGTCAACTGCCATTTTGATCTGTTGTCTCTCAAGCAGCCCATTGAAATTCCATTGCCAATCACCTTTCATATCGACGCCAAGAGGATCCACCTTTACACAAGTATAGCCTTCCGACATCGCTTGTCGCGTGGCATCAGCATACTCTTCGGGATAAATCAAATTTTTGCTGACTTTTGCCCAGTCAAACTGGATTTGGCTGGCATATGTTCTAAGCTTATCGTTTGTTTTGCCGCCAAGCAGTTGATATACTGGCGCATTTAGGATTTTACCCTTGATATCCCACAGTGCGATGTCAATGGCGCTGATTCCTGCAAAGGTAACCACGCCGCCACCTTGTCCCCAAAACGTACCGCGGTGCAGGATATCCCAGATCCCTTCAATTTTCATCGGGTCTTGACCGATGATGATCTGTGAAAAATCACGGCAAATCCCGTATGCCGCATTGATCGCATCAGAATAGGCCAGTCCGATTTCCCCGAAACCGCTGACGCCTTCATCCGTATTTATACGCAGAAAAATTGGATTCCATAAAGTACCATCGCTTGCTCTACCGCCCGTGGCAGATTTGATAATTTCAATACTCGTTATTTTCATAACGCTTACCTCCAACAAGTATTATTACAAAAGTCCCATCGTTAAGAATGGAATATAAGTTATCAGTATAAGAACAACAATCAATGAAAAAATGATAGGTGCAAGGCTCTTAAACATTCTATCCAACGAAACACCGGCTACGCCTGACATGACAAAATAAGTTGGAGCCATATGGCGGCGTAACAAAGCCGATCGCCAGATTTAGCGTCATTATCACTCCGAATTGAATCGGGTCCATTCCAAAATCGCTAACTACCGGAAGCAGGATTGGTGCCAGGATGATACAGGCAGGGATATTATCAATAATGCTGCCAACAAACAAAAGAAAGAGGTTAATGAGAATCAAGATTACAATAGGGTTGTCGGAGACATTCAATAAAAACGCGGTTATCTGAGCCGGTATTTGGGCAATACTTAAATAGTTTGAAAATGCTGCCGACAATCCAACCATAAAAGTGGGGATTCCGGTAATAACCATCGACTCATAAAGTGACTTATACAGGTTTTTCCGATTTAATTCTTTATACACAAATTTACCGATCAGCACCGCATAAACGACAGAAAGAACAGAGGCTTCAGTGGGCGTGAAAATTCCGGCATAAATTCCGCCAAGAACAATAATCGGTGAAAAGAGCACCGGGAGCCCCATTATAATAATTCTAAGTTTTTCCCGGAAAGTAAATTTTTGATCAGAACCCCTATACCCATGTTTTTTAGAAATCACATAATTGACGAGCATTAATGCCAGAGCCATCAGGAGGCCTGGGAAAATACCTGCAATAAAAAGATTGCCAATCGATGTTCCTGTTACGACCCCATAAATAACCAGCGGTATACTCGGCGGGATGAGAATCCCAATCGTTCCCGCTGCAGCCAGAAGTGAAGCAGAGTATCCTTTATCATATTTTTCCCTATCCATCTCAGGAATCATAAAAGATCCTACCGCCGATGCGGTTGCCATAGCTGACCCGGAAATAGCCCCGAAAAAAAGGCATGTCGAGGTGGAAATCATTCCCAGCCCGCCGGTGATTCTTCCCACAAATATATTGATAATATTTTCACCAATTTTTCGCGCGTCATTTTTTTACCTCTCCGGCCCACCATACAGCTAAATGTCGGTTATGCAGTACGGTTGAACCGAACGAACCATTGCCTCGGTCTGTTTATCCAAGCAGTCGCACCTTAACGATCTTCGGCTGCTATAAGATGCTCCGGAATCTTATAGCCCTTTTCACGGAAGTATTTGATCGCGCCTGGATGGAGGGGCGAATTAGCCATTTGGAGGGTTAGCTTGGCAATGTCGACCCCCTTTATGGATGGCATGCTACCAACTTGAACCTCCTTGTCCTCCATAACCATCTTGACGATTTGGTAAGCGGTCGCCGTGTCAAGGCCTTCAGCAGCTGAAGTGGCCAGAGCGAAGGCCCACGTCTTAAAAGCCGGTATTCCCTTGCCTGCACCTTCGGGGACGTCATAGATTGACAACTCTGGTAGTTTTTCTTTGATCTTGGAAGCCTGGTCTGCTGTAAGACTTAAAACGTTTATAGGAGTAAAGGTTGCGACATCAATCTGGTTAGAACTGAATTTGTCGCCCATGCTTGATCCAACATAACCAACGATGAGATTGTCTTTAAAACCATCCGTGTAGTCACTTACAGAGCCCTTGAAATATTCCGGTTTAACTTCCAAAACTTTAAAAACGTCCATGGTTGTTTCTTCGGTGGCGGAACCACGCAACCCAGGTGAAAATTTTTTCCCGTTCAGCTCTTGGAAATCCTTTACATTAGAATCCTTACGAACCAAAGTAGTTTGTGGAGTAACAAAATATACCCAAAGAAGTTTAGATTTTATAGGTTCATTCTGGAATTTCCCGCTACCAAAGTAAGCATGGTTCAGTGTGTTGGTGGTGACCAAGCCGAGATCCAGCTGCCCTCGCTTCATCCTCTTGAGGTTGTCAACGGTGGCTCCAGTCTCTATCACAGTGGCGAAAACATCCTTGATATTTACATTAATCAATTTGGAAACTGCGATGAAGTAACCGTAAAAAGGTGAAGCTGTCGATGTGGCGCCGATGGTCAACCTCTTCTCCGCGCCGAAAACCGCTATGGTTGGTAGGGTAATCAGCACAGCAATTAACGTTAGGATTGTTTTAACTCTCAACATATCACACCTCCATAATTAAAAGTTTAGGCAATACAACTGGTTTTAATCTTTAAGTAATTATATGAGCAATAAATATGCCAAGATTTTCATGCTGATATCATTCGGAAAGTTTTATCCACAGATTCGAATTATGTTAGAATTCTAAAATTTTAGAAATTATATATGGAAAGTAAACCTGCCTTCGACTGTCATAGGCAAATTTGAGGGGCTTTCATTTTCTAAGTTGCTGAATCCATTCACACCAAGTCTGTTTTTTTGATAAAGCATTGCTTTATTGTCAGAGATGCATAGGGCAAGACCGGTCCTATGTCTCAAATTGGCTTCGATGATGGCGCCTTCATGGCTTGAGGGTGGTAGATTTTACCAGAGTCCTTGCAGAGCCGTTTTGTACAATGTTCCTGGCTGACATGACATATAGGTTATTAAGGTTGAAAAACTTGTTAAAGGAACGACACCAGGGGCTACCCCCTTTTTCTCAAAGGAGCCAGGGCCTACTGTAACAATTTAAACCGCAACAAAAAGAGCCTTGTCTTGAACGGGAATAGGAGAAGGGGATGCAATTCCTGTGGTTCCTTTCAGGAGCTTCGTTTCAAATATCGTATTGCCGGATCTTATTATACAGCGTCGCCAGAGAGATACCGAGGTGACTGGCGGCCTTGCGCTTGCCTTCTAGGGACTTTCCGAAACTTTTCAGCACCTCTGTGATAGCCTCTTTTTCCGAAGACCGCGTGGTATGGGACAATGCGCGGCGAACGGAGGGCTGAGGCCTCACTTTTGAGAAAATCGGAAGATCTTTTGGCAGGATCTCTTCAGTTTCACTCGTGCTTGCCGCAACCTCGAGAATGTTGAACAGCTCACGGACGTTTCCGGGATAATGGTAATGATTGAGGATCGCGATCGTCGGCTTCGAGGCGGTATATCTTTTTTTCAGGCGCTTGCTGTGCTTGTGAAAGAAATACTCAACCAGGGGCGATATATCCTGAAGTCTCATCCGTAATGGCGGAATTTCTATGGATATGACGTTCAGTCGATAATAGAGGTCCTCCCTGAACTTCAACTCGTGGATCAGTTTTGAGATATCTTTGTTCGTGGCGGAAATGATCCTAACATCCACTTTGATGGGCTTTGTACTCCCTATTCTCATGAATTCGCCTGTTTCCAAGACTCTCAGGAGTTTGGATTGGAGTTCATATTCCATGTCCCCGATTTCATCCAGGAAAAGCGTCCCTCCATTGGCGATTTCGAAGAGGCCCAGTTTGCCTCCCTTCAGGGCTCCTGTAAAGGCCCCCTCCTCGTATCCGAAAAGTTCGCTAGAAAGAAGCTGTGGGGAAAAGGTGGCGCAGTTCAAGGGGACGAATGGACTGTTTCTACGGAGGCTTGCATTGTGGATGGCATGGGCAAACAACTCCTTTCCTGAGCCACTCTCCCCCAAAATGAGAATGCGCATATCACCCGCGGCCATCCTCTTTGCTCTGTCTTTTGCATTCTCCATTTCTTTGCTTCGGCTGACGATATCTTCGAAGCTATAATGGGCTCGGTGGATTTCCCTGACCTTGTTGCACAATTCCAGAACCTTGTGGGTATAGTCCTTCAGTTTGTTGCTCAAGGCAGCTACTTCTGTGATGTCGCGGATGACGGAGATAGCCCCGATGAGCCTGTCGTTAACGAAGATCGGATTGATATCTGCTATATACTCTACGTCGTTGACCTTTCTTTTGATCCCTAGCAGGGCCTTGCCTGTTTTCAGAACCTCCGGTAAGCGTGCCCCTTTCCGGACCACCTGGACCCTATTGTTCAAGATGGCGCTGCTGGTGACTCCGGTCAATCGCAGGTATGAGGTGTTGACGTACTTGATATAGCCTTCATCATCGGTTATTAAGACGCCGTCATGAAGCGAATTGATGATTGTGTCGAAAAGGGGAATCTTCTGAAGGGCATTGATATCGAATGCCAATAACGACATGCGTTACCTCCCGGAATAACAGTTATCGGCCATGCGACATGTCTAAATTACGTAAGGGGCCTTTTGTCGCGACCGAGTGCGAGTGAATCAATGGAACTGCAGAGTAACACCTGCGGCTCACAACGGGGATTGATCACATTGATGG
>CAZOEH010000029.1:0-15877 GCA_964578785.1 uncultured Desulfonema sp.
CGTTTGCTGCGCAGCCCATTCCCGCCGGGAACCGGGTGGGGATAATTACAAATACGGGCGGGCCCGCCGTGATTGCAACCGATGTCCTGGTGGATGCCGGGATGCAGATTCCCACTCTGTCGGAAAAGGCGATGACGGAGCTGAAAGGGAAACTATTTCCGGAAGCCGCGTTCAGCAATCCTGTAGATGTATTGGCTACCGCCGATGGCGGCCATTTCCGGGCCGCTATGGATGTGATGATGGCGGAAGATCAGATAGACAGCCTCTATATCAATTTTGTCACTCCGTTTTTTGTGGATACGGAAAAAGTCGCCCATCAGATCGCCGAAGTAAATCAGCAGCGGAAAAAACCCATTGTATGCAATCTCATGACGGATCCCCGGCAGTGGATGGGGACCGTGGACATCCTCAAATCCGGCGGCGTTCCATGCTATGGCTTTCCCGGTACGGCAGCGCGGGCGCTGGCGGCTTTAAGCCGGTACGGCGCACTGCGTTCGAGAAACATCGGCGAAGTAAAACGGTTCCCCGATGTGGATTCCTCACGCGTGGAGGGAATCCTGAAAAATGCCGCCGGTTCGGGTCGCAGCATGTTGTCAGCCTGTGAGGTGTATCAGGTTCTTAATGCGTACCGGATCCCCTGCGCGTCATGGAAAATGGCGGATACGGCCGCTGAAGCCGAAGCGGCGGCGGACGCCGTCGGATATCCGGTCGTGATCAAGGCCGATGCCGAATCGGTCATTCACAAAAGCGATGTCGGAGGCGTTGCCGTCGATCTGCGGAGCCGGGAAGCGGTACGGGAAGCGGTTTCGAAAATGTCGGCTAAAATCGGCGCATCCGGTCTGAAGTTTCTGGTTCAGAAATATCAGCCGGGCGGCAGGGAGGTGATTATCGGAGCCAAAGCTGAAAAAGGACTCGGGCATCTGATCATGTTCGGTCTTGGAGGTATCTATGTTGAAATTCTAAAAGACGTTACATTCAAAATTACGCCGGTAACAGAGGTCGAGGCCGGTGAGATGATAGCATCGCTTAAAACCGCCGCGCTGCTGAAAGGCGTCAGGGGAGAAGCGGGCATCGATCAGCCGGGAGTGATCGATGTGATTCTGAGGCTCTCTCAACTGGTAACCGATTTCCCACGGATCCAGGAGATGGACCTGAACCCGGTTATGGCCTTTCCGGACCGGATAGTTGCTGTTGACGCCCGGATTGCCCTGTAATCCGGACATCTGAAAACGGTTTTTCGAGAGCTTTGCATAACATATTATTAAGAGGTCTGTCAGGGTAATGGGGCGGCCGGCCGCCCCGTCCGCAATCTTACAGCCCCCCGAAGGATTCATCAGAAATTTCCACCGCGGCGCCGCAGGTATCCAGAATGGAGTCCATGCGGCCGAATGTAACGGGCAGAATGCTTCTGATAAAAAATTCCGCCGATTTAACCTGACCCTGATAAAAAGAAACATCACCTTTCCGGGCGCCTGTTGAAGGTTTTTCTGCCGCCAGCATGGCCCGCCACAGCAGCATCCACGCCATTGTTACATCCCCGGTGACATCCAGGAACGGACAGGCAAAAGCAAAGGCAACCGGTGCTTCCTGACTTCCGGCTATCTGACATATGTGATCCCTCACTCGGATCAGCTTTTCCACCGCCGCTTCCACACGATCCGCCAGTGTCCGGATGGAAGTCAGTTTTTTTGCGTCGGTCACGGTTTGTTGAATTTCATCCAGCAGACCGGCAAAAAGTTTTCCGTTTTTCATCGCAAGCTTCCGGCCCAGCAGATCCATGGCCTGAATGCCGTTGGTTCCCTCATAAATAGAAGTAATCCGGACATCCCGCAGCAGCTGCTCCACAGGATATTCCGATGTATAGCCGTATCCGCCATGCACCTGAATGCCGATGTTGCACACATCGAGAGACCGGTCCGTGATATAGCTTTTGGCGACCGGAGTAAGAAAATCGATCAGGTTTTGATACCGTTCCTTTTCTCCGCTGTTTTCGGAGAGCGCTTTCTGATCCTCGCAGCGGGCAATATAGTATAAAAGGCTGCGCATCCCCTCTGTGTATACCTTCATGGTCATAAGCATCCGCCTGACATCGGGATGCTGAATTATGTGAACCGGTTTTTTCTCCCGGGCTCCCGGCGGCGATCCCTGAATCCGGGTTCTGGCAAATGACAGGGCATGCAGATACGATGAAGAGGCACACACAAGTCCCTGGGAGGCCACCATCAGGCGCGCGCTGTTCATCATCAGAAACATGGCTGAGAGCCCCTTGTTTTCTTCCCCTAAAAGCGTTCCGGTACATTTTCCTCTGCTTCCCAGCGACATGGAGCAGGTCGGGCTTCCGTGAATCCCCATTTTTTCTTCGATCCCGGTGCAGATAATGTCATTTCGCTCTCCCGGAGAGCCGTCGTCATTGACATGGATTTTGGGAACCAGAAAGAGCGAAATCCCCCGGCTCCCCTCCGGCGCTCCCTGAATTCTTGCCAGAACCGGATGAATGATGTTTTCCGCCAGATCGTGTTCTCCGGCGCTGATAAAAATCTTGCTGCCGGTGAGCGAATATGTGCCATCCGGGTTTTTGACTGCCGAAGTCGTCAGGGTTCCCAGATCCGACCCGGATTCGGATTCCGTCAGAAGCATGGTGCCGCCCCATTCACCGGAATAGACCTTTTTCAGAAACAGTTTCTTCTGGTTCCCGGTTCCGAATGTTTCTATCAATCTGCCCGCGCCGTGATTCAGCACCACAACCATCAGGAGCGCCAGGTTGGCGCCGACCAGGTAATCCTGCGCGGCAATGGCCAGGATCTTAGGCATCCCCTGCCCTCCCCACCGGGGATCAACGGAGGGAGCGAACCATCCGCCGTCGACCAGATGTTTCCATACCCGCTTGAACCCGGCCGGAGTTTTAACCTCTCCGTTTTCAAAGCGGCACCCCTCCCGGTCGCCGATTTTCCATGTCGGCAATATCTCTTTAATTGCCAGAGTGCGCGCCTCGGTGATTATCATATCGATGGCCTGTTTATTGAACTCCGCAAACCTGCCGTGTTTGCTGAGTCCAGCTATCTGAAACTGTTCATGGAGAACAAAATCCACATCTTTTCGATCCGCAATCATTTGAGCCATATTCTTTTCCTCTCACGCATCACGCCGCAGCTTTTTTATTCGTTCCGTGGTTCACGGCAAGGGCGTTTTTACGATTTTGTAATCATCTGCCGCCTGATTCAGAAAACGGTTCCGCAGCTCCCGCTTCAGAATTTTACCGGCAGGACTTTTGGGCAGTGTATCAACTATCCGGAATTCCTTGGGTACCTTAAGCGACGACAGATTGGACTTGAGGTAGGTTTTAAGTCCGGCGGTATCGACAGTACTGCCCGGTTCCGGAACAATGAACGCGGTGATCCGTTCGCCCCATTCCGGGTCCGGCAGGCCGATAACCGCACACTCCTGTATATCGGGGCGGGTATACAGCAGCTCTTCCACTTCCCTCGGATACACATTCTCACCGCCCGTTATGATCATGTCTTTCAGGCGATCCGTAATAAACAGATACCCGCTGGAATCAATCCGGCCCATATCCCCGCTTCGGAACCAGTCATCCCGGAAGACGGATTGAGTTTCCTCCGGCCGGTTCAGATATCCCTTCATTATATTGCGGCCCCGGATGCAGATTTCCCCGGTTTGATCCGGTTCCAGAATATTCCCCTCCATGTCTCTGATTTGAACCTCAACCGTGCCGACGGGAGTGCCGACTGAGCCGATCACATGCCGATGGTAATGATTGTAGGTGACCATGGAGGCGCTTTCGGTCATGCCGTAAGCTTCATAAATCGCAAGACCGGTCCGCTCCTTCCACTGGCGGACCACTTCCGCAGCCATGCTGGCTGCTGCGGAAAAACAGTAGCGGACCGTGCCCAGCATTTCCTTCAGAGAGTTTAAAGCCAGAAGGCGGATATAGACCGTGGGCACTGCAAAGAGTTTGGTAATCCGGCCTCCGGCCATGGCATCCAGAACGCGATCCATGTCAAATGAAGGCATCAGCTCGATGCAGCCGCCGCTCAGCAGAGTGGCGTTCATGATGTGCATCTGTCCAAAGACATGGTTCAGAGGTAAAAAGCATAATGCCCGGTCGGTCTCGTTTGATTTTTCATTGACCACCACATTCCGTATCGGGGTATAGATGTTCTCATGTGTGAGCATGGCGCCTCTGGGAATGCCCGTGGTCCCGCCTGTGAAAAGAACGGCGCATGTGTCGTGCCGGTCCCGGTCAATTGTTTTGAATTTTCCGGACTCTGTACCGGTCAACTGGTGAAAATCGATATCTCCGCCATGGCAGATGATGGTCTCTATAATGCCGGACCGCCGCAAGCAATTGAGCTCCTGGAGTTTTTCAGGAGCCGCATAGATCATCCGGGGCCTGGCCTCATCGATCAACTGCTTCAGCTCCGGGCCCTGCAGAAGGCCGGGAAGCGTTACCGCAACAGCTCCGGCCCTGATCGCGCCGAAATAAACCGCGATCCATTCGGTCGAGTTAGGCGCGCAGATGGCGATGGAATCTCCGGGGCTGACCCCCAGCCTAACCAGGCCGGAGGCAGCCCGATCGGCCAGGAGATTCAATTCGTAATAGCTGACTTCCATCCCGTTTTCGCTGACTGCCGGCCGGTCCGGAAAAATCAGGGACGAATTTTCCAGAATAACAGAAATGTTCATAGGGGTCGGTTGTTTACCCTCCGGAAAGAATCACGCCTCGGCCCGCCGCTTTTCTTCGTCCCGTATTTCACGCCGAAGGAGCTTGCCGACTTTGGATTTGGGCAGCATATCCCGGAACTCGATGTACTGGGGAACTTTGTAGCTGACCATCGACTTGCGGCACCATGTGATGAGGTCATATCCGGTAATCCCCTTGATATCCTCCTTGAGCACCACGTAGGCCTTGATGCGCTCACCCACTTTTTCATCCGGAATGCCGACAACGCAGGTGCTGACAACAGCCGGATGCTCCTGAAGCACCGCCTCGATCTCCGAAGCCGACACCCGGTACCCTTTATGCTTGATGGTATCCATGGTGCGATCCACGAAATAGAGGTTGCCCTCCTCATCCATGCTCATGATATCGGCCGTGCGGTACCAGAGGCTGCCGTCCAGTCTTATAAAAGCGGAGGCGGTTTCTTCAGGCTTGTTCACATAAGCGCTGACCATGTGGAGTGAAGAGACGATGAGTTCTCCGGGTTCACCCGGGGATACCGGTTCCAGGGCGGGATCCACAATGCGGACCGTTTTGGATGCCGTCACGCGTCCCACGCTTTTGGGCGGATTGTCAATGTCGGTGGGACACATGGCAACTCCGCCGCAGGTTTCCGTGGCTCCGTAACCCTGAAAAATAGGCGTTCCAAAACGCTCTTTCCATCGCCTGCTCACCTCCACCGGCAGCACGTCGCCGGCGCTGTACCAGTATTTAACGGAGCTGAGATCATACTGATCCAGCCTTTCGTGTTCCAGTATCATGCGATAGAGGGTGGGAACGCCGATCATGGAACGGACCTGAAACCTGTATATTGCTTCAAAGGCGGCATCCAGGTTGATCTTCGGTTGAACCAGAAGAGCCCCGCCGACCAGCAAAGTGGCAAGACTGCACGTCTGACCCAGAATGTGAAACAGGGGAGCGTTGCCCAGAATTACGTTTTCTTCCACGGGAATAAGATATTCGCTGGTCCGGATCTGTTCAAGGGCCGAGCAGAGGAAGAGATCATGGTTTAACGGAACCCCCTTGGGATGCCGGGTGGTTCCTCCCGTATAGAGTATTTCAGCCAGGGCCTGCCCGTCCGGAACAATATCGGGAGGAATGCTGCTGCTGTATTTACCAAGAAGCTGTTTCAAGTGAAAAACGTTACTGCCGGCCGCTCTTTTTCCCTTTGGAATTATATCGAACAGATGTCCGAACCAGCGCTTCCACCAGGGAAGGAGATCGGCCATTCTGGCAATGATTACCCGTTTTAACTCTGTCCCGGAGAGTACCCGTTTCACATATCCGAAATTGGTATCCGCGCAGATAATGGTGGCGCTGCCACTGTCACGGGCGATGTAGCTCAGATCAGAGGGCGTATAAATAGGTGTGATGGGGACGCATACGGCGCCGGCCCGCTGAATACCCAGCCAGGATACGACCCATTGGATGGAGTTGGGCAGATAGATCATAACCCGCTCTCCCGGCTTAACGCCTATGTCCAGAAGCGCTGCGGCAAACCGCCCGGCCATTTCCCGGACGGTTTTATAGCTGTAGCGCGTCCCCAGATAAATGACGGCCGTGTGGTCGCCGCGACGTTCGGCGACTGCATCAAATGCTTGAAAAATATTATGGAATGGTGTGCTTGGCATAAGTTAGACCCCGAAGTAGGCGGCTTTGATTTCAGGATTATTCATAAGCTCTTTCCCGGTACCGGTTAGGGTGAGCATTCCGTTTTCCACCACATATCCCCTGTCGATAACGGGCAGAACCGGGCGGGCGAACTGCTCGCTCAGGATAACCGTAATTCCCTCTCTTTTGTTGAGATCCATGATGGCATTCATAACTGCTTTCTGCATCAGCGGACTCAGGCCCAGAAGCGGTTCATCCAGAAGAAGCAGCTCCGGTTTGACCACAAGAGCCATGCCGATGGCCAGCATCTGCTGCTCTCCGCCGCTTAAGAAACCGGCTTTCCGTTTCCGGAGACTTTCAAGCGTCGGGAACAGGGAATAGACATATTTTCTGACCCGGCTGATTTCAGCTCTGCTGCGCAAATAACCTGCGATCTGGAAGTTTTCCGCAACACTGCTTTCCGGAAAAACGGGATGGCGCTCCCGGGAGAGCACAATTCCCATTTTAACCCGCTGATTAGGAGGATATTCTGTTATATCTTTCCCCTTGTACAGGATCCGGCCGTAAACACTGATGCGCTCTCCGCCCTTTCGTTTTTCCTTGATCCGCATGTCGATGATAAGTCCGGAAAGGGTATTCATCAGCGTGGTCTTGCCAGCGCTGTTGGATCCGATCACACCGATTATTTCACCCTGATTCACCTTCATGCTTAACCCGTTAAGCGCCAGAGCGTTTTCAAAAAAAACCATTAAATTATCTGCTTCCAGCATTTGTCAGTCTCCTGAATCCGTTTCACTGCCCAGATAGGCGCTCTTGACCGCTTCATCTTCCATTATCGTGTCGGGAGGGCCATCCGCAATCTTGCTGCCGTAATTCATGACAATCACCCGGTCTGCGATCCGGAAAAGCTCTCTCAAGCGGTGCTCGATCATGATGATGGTTTTCCCCTGGATGCGCATCTTTTCGATAATCGGCACGATGCTGGCCACCTCAGCCAGGCTCAGGCCGGAAAACAGCTCATCCAGAATCACCAGATCCGGCTGCAGCGCAATCGCCTTTGCCAGCTCCAGCCGTTTCAAATAACCCTGAGGAAGGGCTCCGGCCGGTTTGTAGGCTACAAATGAATCACGCTCGAAACCAACCTCTTCCAGAAGATCCAGCGCCATTGCGTTACGATCCCCGTAACGACCCCCCACCAGTCCCTTGGCACGGGGCGAATAGAGCGGAATTATCATATTCTTGAACGCCGGCAACTGATAAAAAGGGCGGACCATCTGAAATGTTCTGGCAATGCCGAGTCTGACGATCTTGTGCGGCGACAGATGATGTATGGGATTCCCCCGGTACAGGACTTTTCCGGAAGTGGGTTTGACGAACCGGGTGATAAGATTCACGAGGGTTGTCTTCCCCGAACCATTCGGGCCGATCACCCCCAGCAACTCGCCCTGTTTCAGGGTGAAAGAAACATCGTACAGGGCCTGGACCCCGCCGAATGACTTCGAAAGATGGACGGTTTCAAGAAGCGGCAAGCTCATTTTTCCACCTCTACCCAGCGTTCGATCTGATGATATTTTCTTTCCATATAGTGAAAAATGCCTTCCGGAAGCGCGACGATGCATACCACCAGAAAAACCCCGTAAAAAACGATCCGCAAACCACCGATGCCCCGCAGCACCTCGGAAAGCGGCACCAGAATAAACGCGCCCACTACGGAGCCGGCCAGGGTCCCCGGGCCCCCTACCACGGCTGCGGCAATCGGAAGGATGGAGTAATCCAGCGCAAATACAGGCATCCCCACAAACATATAAACATGGGTCATGAAAGCTCCGGCGAATGCGGCTATGCTTGCAGCGATAAAGAGAGCCTGGGCCTTGAACCAGTAGATATTGATTCCGGCATTGATAACCGAACGATCATTGTCGCTGATGCCCTTTAATACCAGGCCATAGTCCGAGTCCATGAGACGCCTGAACCCGAACAGTACCGCCAACAGGAGAATGACGATGAGATATACCTCAAACGCTGCGGACGGCAGCGGATCCATGCCGCTTAAACCTTCAGTGCCGCCGAATATTTTCGTTGCCTCGATCACCCGCACCAGCATAAGGGGAATAATGAGCGTGACCATGGAAAAATAAACTCCCCGGAGCCTGAGTACCGGCAGCAGCAGCAGGGTGCTGATCAGTCCGCCGCAGATTGCGGCAACCGGCAGGGTGAGCAGCGGGGATATTCCCCAGTAATGATTCATGATGCCGCTGCAATAAGCTCCGGTTCCGAAGAAGAGCGCCTGACCCAGGGAGATCATGCCGCTTTGCGCCAGAATATCCCATGAAATAGCCAGTATGGCGAATACTGCCACCGACATCAGCACCTTCTGCCAGTAAACACCCAGAACAAGGGGGAGCAGCAGGCATATCAGAACAGGCAGCAGGCGGGGTCCGGCCAGATATAGCATTTCCCGCCAGGAAGAGAGGGCAAAAATATCCTGAGACCTAGCCTTGATACCCCGGTCAATCCGCTCTTTGCGTCTTTTCACTGTCTTATATCCTTTCTTCCAGTTCCTTTTGTTTGCCGAAAATGCCGGACGGTTTGATCACAAGAACCATTAGAAGCGCCGCCAGACTGACTATCATAGTCCAGTGAGAGCCTATATAGGAATCGGTAAAGCGTTCCGCAAAGCCGACCACCACGCTGGCTACGATCACACCGCCGCTGCTGCCAAGGCCGCCGATGATACATACGGCCAGGGCCTTGATCAGAACATCATAACCTTCTTCCGGCGATATACTGCCCAGGGGAACAATCACCGTGGCGGCAATGGCTGCGAGACCCGCCCCTAATGATACCGCCAGGCTGGCGATGCGATCCGGGTCCATGCCGAAGGTCAGGGCGGTTCGTTCATCCTGCGCAATTCCCCTGAAGGCCAGTCCCAGGTGGGTATAATGGGTGAAGAGCCAAAGTGCGATGATCAGCGCCACGGCAAAGGCCAGGATAAACAGGCGCTGTGCATCCACATAAGCACCCGCGATAACATAACTTTTATCATGGAAGACGGGCAGCGTATATTCGAATCCGACAAAACCGAAATACCGGAACAGCTCCAGCACGGCCAGGCCGATTCCGAAGGTGGCAATGACTTCAGATAGCGTCTGTCCCTTTATCCGGAGGATAACGAAGCGGTACATCAGGGCGCCTGAAAGCGTGGTAAAGCTGATTGAAATCAGCACAGCAAGTGGATAGGGCAGATGGGCCATATGGATGAGCATCCAGACCCCGTAAGCCGCCATAACGTAAAAGGCGCCGTAGGCAAAGTTGGCCACCCCGCTGATCCCGAAGGTCAGATTGAAACCGATGGCGGTGAGCGCGAGGATAGCGCTGTTTATTATGGCGTAAATGATGGTTCCGGTAAGCATTGTTATTTCTCCGGCATGGGGCTTTGATTAGCGGTTACAAGGCTTCGTGAAAGCTGATGCGTGTATGGGGCCGCTCTTTCGGAGCTGCCCGGTACAGTTGATCCTTCAAACAAATTACATAAATCCTGTCAGATAATTCTTATTGTGGCGCCGGGTCTGCCGAATTGCCTCCTGAGGGTGGGGAACCACCCGCAGGAGGCAGCAGGTAACAATTATAATTTATTTGAGCGATGACAGTCCGGCCGGCAGTTGAATCTTTCCCTCGGCCAGACTGGTCGGAAACACAATCGTACGCTTTCCATCCGTTGTCCATTGAATCATAGCGGCAACAGCCGATTCCTGTGGATTCATATCGTAAATCGCCTGGTGGCCGTTATCGAATTTCACCTGGCCCAACACCCCCTGCCGGTTGGTTTTTATCAGTTCCGCCACAACCGCATCGGAATCGATGGTGCCTGCCCGCTCGATTGCTTCGGCCAGGACATAGACCGATTCATATGCCGGGCCGGGTCCGTGTCCGGCCTCTATCGGATTACCAAAGCGCTTGGCATACGCATTCAGAAAGGCTACCGATTTGGGGACTTTGGGTGAAGAAACGGCGCTCCCCATTTCAAAGATGCTGTTGATGGTGCCGGCAATTTTCTGATCGAATGTTTTCCAGGCGCCGGGTCCGGCCAGCGGAGAAATAAAGCCGGCCATGAGGCAAGGGACTTTCATGGAATTCCACTGTTTGATCAGAATACCGCTTTGGGGCATGTCAAAAATCGGCAAAATCACCTGAGCGCCGGATGCCCGTATTTTCATCAGAGTGGATGAGAAATCCGAGGTTCCGGTGGGAAAGCTTTCCTGTCCCACGATGGTCCAGCCCGCCTTCTGGAAATACGCCTGGCCGATAATTTCAGCCGTTTTCCGCGCCCATTCCACATCCTGATTCAGTATATACACCTTGTTGAAACCAAATTCGGAATTGATAAGCCCCATGGTGCCGGCCAGATATTTCACAAGGTATTTGGCATTCAGGGCAAGGCGGAAGATATATTTATACTTTTCCGGATCCTGTTTGATTTTTTCTTCCGAAGCCGGTGTCATGGCAATCGCGCCCAGCATCGGGACTTTGTATTTGGCAATGATGTCCATGCTGGCAACAAGGGCCTCAGACCGGAATGGTCCGATCAGCAGAGCTGCCGGCTTTTTCTCCAGAATCAGTTTTTCGATGCCCAGCAGGGCTTCAGGAACCGGAACTCCCGGGGCTGCATCGCGAATATCGATGGATTCGATTTTAAACAGCCTTTTTTCTTTACCGACTTTGACCCCGCCGGCGCTGTTGATTTCCGATACCGCCAGTTCCACGGCTTTTAACCCTTCCTTGCCTTCCAGAAATCCGGTGGAAGTGGGGACGCCTATTACTATGGGATCAGCCGCAAAAATGTTCATCGGTATAATGAAGAGAATACCTAACAGCGCTGGAAGCAGATAACGGAACACCCATTGCTTTTCTTTCATGATACATCCTCCCTGTTTAATATGATTCTTAAAACCCCGTCCGCTTTGCGGCGGGGAGCTTCATAACTGATATGTTAATTATTTTTTAACACTTGCAAGCTACATTCTTATTACTATCCAATTATTAATTCAGGACGGTAAAAAAGTCGAAAATAAATTATTCTGTTCAAAGGGTTCAGCGTTAAGTGATCTGGTAAAATTAAAACCTGATGAACTCAATTCATTTGTCAATCGCGTATTTTTTTCTTGACTGGTCATTAAATAGTATGGTCTTATGTTTAATGTCAAGCCAATATTTTCTTGCAATATTTTTAGTTAATTGAGGTTGCCATGATCCAGTTCAAACCTGTTAAAACCAATCGTATTTTTGAGGATGTTCTGGTTCAGCTCAAGGAATCCATTCTTTCGGGAAGATTCAAGCCTGGCGAAAAATTGCCTTCCGAGCGGGAACTCAGCCTTGAATTTCAGGTCAGCAGAGGGGTGATCCGGGAGGCGATACGCGCCCTGGAACTGCGCGGGTTTGTCTGTATCCGTCAGGGTCCTGCGGGCGGAGCATTTGTCACGGATCTGACATTCAATCAGGTCGGGAACGCATTTCTGGATCTATTCAAGACCAACAAACTGTCCATGAAAGACATTGCTCAGGTGCGCCTTCATGTTGAGCCGGAAGTCGCCCGTCAGGCCGCCCTGAATTTCAACACGTCTCATATGGATATACTCATGAAAGCGGAACAGGATGAACATATAGACTATGTATCCTATGAAGACAGGATCGACCGATTGACCCGTGTGCACAAATCTCTGGCCCGGATATGCGGCAATCAGTTCTTTGAAGTCATTGTCCGGTCAATGCTGATGTTGACCGCAGAGGTAGTTCTTACCGTCGCATCCGATCATGATCTGCTTCATGGTCCCGGTGAGCATCAGGCCGTCATCCATGCCGTAATATCCGGTGATGGCGACGGGGCTGCAAAAGAAATGGCGCGGCATTTACAGCAGTTTTCTCATAACCTGATCAAGATGGAAAAAACCTACCGGCAGCGATATTCGTAAAGCTCGCTGGTTTACCGGCCGGTCCGATTTTCATAATGCGGTTCAGTTCTGATGACAGAATACATGTATTTTTTGCGGAACCGATCAACGAAATCTTTTTATATCGGTCACTCTGTATAACTTATTACGGCACACGATTTAACTGCAAATCCGCGCAGGATCACCCAATTATGCATCTTAAACAAACTCCCTTTTTGTCTTGACAACGGGGAGACCCTTGGTTTAGTTCTTTTTTGATTATATACGCTGTATTCCCGGAGCATAAAATTTCCGTCACACCCCGGAAGATGGCGGTCAATCTGGCTGAAGCAGCCGATGCGGCCAAAGAGATCGCCCTTTGGTAGTTGAAGCCGCCCCGGCCTTGTGCATAAAACCGATTCAGGAGGAGTAATGTTATGGCCCACTGGATGAATCTCGGCCAGATGCTGAAAATAAACGCAAGACATTTTCCTGCAGCAACGGCGTTAAAAGACAGGGTAAGAAGCTTCACATATCCTGAGACAAACAGAAGGGTGAACCGCCTCTCCCACAGCCTTCTCGGCCTCGGACTTAAAAAGGGAGACAAGGTCGCGGTTCTCCTTGAAAACTCCATTGAAATAATCGAAATCTATCTTGCTGTTGCAAAGACAGGAATTGTCATAGTCCCGATGAACTTCCGCCTTGTCGGAAAGGATATAGAATATATAGTCAACAATTCCGACGCGAAAGCCCTCATAGTCGACAATGAATTCACGCCTGTCATAGATGAAATAAAATCCTGCCTTCCCAACATCTCCCGGGAAAGATATATCGTTGTGGGGAAGGAAAGGCCCGGCTACCGGGAATATGAAAGTTTCATCCAGGACTCTCCCGGGAGCGAACCGGACGCGCAGGTTCTTCCCGGAGACACATGGATTTTGATCTACACTTCAGGCACTACAGGAAAACCCAAAGGGGTGCTCCGCTCCCACGAATCGCACCTTTCCTTCTATTTCATAAATGCGGTGGATTTCGGATTCAAACCTCATGACGTATGTCTGAATGTAATGCCGCTGTGCCATATAAATTCAACCTTCTTCACATTTACATTTCTCTACATCGGCGGCTCCGTCTACGTGCACCCTGCCCGCTCATTCAAGGCTGAGGAGATTCTTGGAATTATAGAGAAGGAAAAAATCACATTCATCTCCCTCATTCCCACCCATTACAACCTCATATTGAATGTGCCTCCTGAAGAAAGAAAGTACAACGTAAGCTCAATCAAAAAACTCCTCTGCTCTTCCGCCCCGGCCAGAAAAAGCATGAAGCTTGCCATAATGGAGTGTTTCCCCGGTGTTGAGCTGTATGAAGGCTACGGTTCAACTGAAGCCGGAATAGTGACCGTCTTAAAGCCCGAAGACCAGCTCCGGAAACTCGGATCCATAGGATATGAGTCCATCGGAACCGACTTCATCAAAATCATCAATGCGGAGGGTAAGGAAGCCGGCGTCGGGGAGGTCGGGGAGCTTTATTCGAGAGGCCCCATGCTCTTTGACGGGTACTACAAACTGCCGGAAAAAACCGCTGCTTCTTTCAGGGGCGAATGGTTTTCGGCAGGCGACATGGCAAAAAAGGATGAGGATGGTTTTTACCAGATCGTAGACCGGAAAGACAACATGATAATAACAGGCGGCGAACACGTATATCCGAGCGAGGTCGAGGAGGTTATCGGATGTCATCCCTGCGTATTCGACGCGGCCGTAATAAGCGTGTCGGACGACAAATGGGGCGAAAAGGTTGTCGCCATCGTCATTACAAAAGATGATGTTGATGAAAAAACCCTGATCGACTACTGCAAGGATAAGCTTGCAAGCTTCAAGCGCCCGAAACAGATACTCTTCATACAACCTGATGAAATGCCGAGAACACCGACAGGTAAAATTCTGCACCGGATTCTCAGGGAAAAATATTCCTGATTCCTTAGAAACCATATCATATATATCAAATGGAGGTTTATAAAAATGTTGACCAAAGCTTACATTCCCTACAAGGGCTACTACAGCACACCTTTTTCCAGATGGCAGGGAAGCTTCGCAAATGAGCATGCCATTATTTTTGCCGCAAACACGGCCAAAAGATGGTTAGCGCAGAAAAAGTGGGATCCGGCCATGTTCGATTATCTCTTCCTCGGGATAACGATCGGCCAGCCCCAGTGGTTTTATGGAAGCCCCTGGGCGGCGGCACTGATCGGAGCCCCGGGAATCCCAGGGGTATTGCTGAGCCAGGCATGCACTACATCGACCACATGCATATTCCAGGCGGCGGTCGGAATCGAAACCGGGTTCTATAAAAACGCATACTGCCTCATGACCGACAAGTGCTCGAACGGCCCGCATACGGTCTGGCCCAACCCGAACGGTCCCGGAGGTGAGGTGCTCTCCGAAAACTGGATGATGGACAACTTCGGCAGGGATCCGTGGGCAAAAGGCGCGATGATCCAGACGGCCGAAAATGTTGCAAAGGAAGCAGGTATAACAAGAGAAGAATGTGATGCGGTAGCCCTGAGACGCTACGAGCAGTACATGGACTCTTTAGCGAACGACAACGCATTCAAGAAACGCTACATGTTTCCGGCGGAAGTCAGTATTTCAAAGAAAAAAACGATAATCGTGGGAGATGATGAAGGAATTACCCCATGCACTAAAGAAGGGCTTGCGGCGTTAAAAACAGTTCTTCCCGATGGAACACACACTTTTGGAGCGCAGACCCATCCGGCAGACGGAAACTGCGCGGTTGTTGTGACAACAAGAGAAAAGGCAAAAGAACTGAGCAGCGATCCCAAAATCGAAGTCAGGATAGTATCCTACGGGTATGCAAGGGCTAAAAAAGGTTTTATGGCCATGGCTGTCGTGCCGGCCGTAAAAATGGCCCTTGATAATGCCGGTATCACAATAAAAGATGTTAAAGCGATAAAGACGCACAATCCTTTTGCGGCAAATGATATTTATCTTTCAAAACAGATGAATATAGATGTCAACAGCTTCAACAACTACGGAAGCTCGCTCATCTATGGACATCCGCAGGCTCCAACAGCCGGCCGCTGCATAATTGAAGGAATAGAAGAAGTGGCAATGCTGGGAGGCGGTTATCTGCTCTGGGGAGGATGCGCGGCAGGCGACACAGGGGCAGGACTTGTTCTAAAAATAGGATAATAAAAGAGCTCAAGGAGTCGAGGGGGCGAGGGGAGAATCGCCTCGCCCCTCAATCCTGGAAAAGGGTTTTCTTTTCATTCTGACTCCTGAATTCTGACTCCTGGCTCCTGAGTAGTTACGATACTTATATCTTATCGCCGGTCTGACTGGTTTCCCGGTCAGCCCCCCTGCCCCCGGCTCTCCTGTCGTATGGCAATGGAATTCTCCATACCATACCGCAACCCGGACATTTTGCCTTATCTTCTTCCCGCCCGGGCCGGAAGCGCATAAAACATGCAGGGCATGTAACTTCTCCGTCACGCGGTCCTTCCATGATTTTGTTTATCTTCATGATACCCCATCCCTTATTCAATATGATGAACATATTCTATGTTTTCACTTTGTCAACC
>CAZOEH010000030.1:0-15806 GCA_964578785.1 uncultured Desulfonema sp.
TTTTGCAGGAAATTGTTATGAAATATAACAACGCCCTTTATTATAAACAAGGAGGTTCGGATCGCTCCAGCCAGCCTATTCTTTTGTTGAGCTTTCAGCTTCAACGGTAAATTCATCAAGGTCCGGGGAGGGATTTTCATATATTATCATGAACGGGATTGTACCCCCCGGTTTAACCTTCACATTTGATTTTTTATCTCCGCCTCTGTTCAGCAGGCGTTTTTTCAAAAGCGCAGATTCAAAATTTGCAATATCCTGCTCGGATACAATGTTTCCGCAGTAAACCATTTCGGTACCGGAAAGTTTTTTCCCTTTCGTAAAGAGTTTTCCGGTAACCCTGATATAACTTCTCGGATGTTTATAATCATTTTTGACATTGCCCCTGATCACGAAAAGAGTTCCATACTTCGTATCAACATAATCTCCGTTGATCGTATTGGTTACAGGCGTTATCTTCAGATTTCCTTTTGGATCAGCCTTTGAGCCAAGGAAATCACTTACAAACGGAATTTCAATATCGAACGGATTATATATAATAAAAGCTCCCGCGCCCAGCAGTAAAGCCGCAATAATTCCAAGAATTATTATCAATCTGCCGGAGAATTTTTTTGTTTTAAGAGGCGTCTTCGCTTTTTTGACCTCCTTTTTCTCTTCCACTGCAGAAACAACAGGGTGCTTCTTCTCTCCTATCACCATAGTATCCTGGAACTTGTCTATCTCAAACCCCTCAAGATGTTTATGCACATCATCATGCTCGGACTCGGACTCTTCGGAAGAAAATTTAAGCCCTATCCCATCCGATACAAGGGTATCAGCAAATTTGTCCGCCTTCTGTCCGGCTGAGGAGTCATCCGCTCCAAGATGCAATTCGAAAATCTCCCCTTCAGGCCCCTGCTCTCCGGTCGTTCCCTCCATCTCAAGCATTTTGTCTACATCAGAAAAATCGAGTTCGGTAACTTCATCCGCATGATCTTCGGCTTCCGCATCTGTCGGTGAAAGATCAAGATCAAACTCGAGCTTCTGCTCCGCATCCACTCCTTTTTCCCCGTCCTGCTTTTCTCCGACAAGAATATTTTCCAGATCCGAAAAATCAAGTTCCTGGGTATCCTCGTAAGCTTTCCCTGACTCTTCCCCGGCCGGGGTTTCGCCGGCAGCAGCATCCAGGGCCAGGTCCAATTCAAGCTCTTCCGCAGCTTTTTTCAGAGAGATATCATCATCAGGCTCATCCGCGCCGCTTATAATCTTATCCAGATCCGAGAGATCGAGATCTTCAGTCTCTTCGGCTGTCTCCTTCTTTCCGGCAGGCTCCTCTTCGAGATTAAAATCAAGGTCGATCTCTTCGGCCTCCTCATCCTGCATTTCAGTCTGTTTTGCGGCTTCTCCAGAAACAGCCATATCTTCCAAATCCGAAAAATCGATTTCTTCCACATCTTCAAATTTAGAAAGTATTTCATCCTTTTCAGGCTCAAAATCCAGATTCAATTCCTCCGGCTCGTCTTCTAACTCATCGATGCCGTCCTCACCGGATTTATCAATGGCGGTTTCCAGATCAAAAAGGTCAAACTCTTCTCCGTCACCCTGGCCGGCTTTGCCGCCTTTCTTCTCCACCCCCATCTCATCAAGTTTTATCTCACCGGTTTCAAGCATCTTTTCAAGATCCGAAAAATCAACATCTTCCGTCTCAAAAAATCCGGGTTCTTTTTCCTGTTTCACAGCAACAGCCTCTGCAGCCGGTGTTTTTTCCGCATCAAGAAGATCGTCCAGTTCCGAAAAATCAAGATCCCCGGCTCCGGACAAGTCGGGTTCTTTGTCACCGCTTTCCGGAATTCCATTCTCTGCCAGCACATCATCTGTTCCGAACATTTTGTCCAATTCGTCAAATACAAGTTGTTCCGTCCCAGGAGTCTTCCCGGTCTTAACGGCCTCATCCGGGTCGGATGTTTTTTCAAAACCGGAACTGCCGACATCTCCCTCACCAGTAACAGAAGGCTCCTCTTCTAAAAATTCAAAGACTTCTTCCGGTTCCTGTTCTTCATCAGCCCCTAACTCTTTTTCCAGCTCGGCAAAGTCAAAATCTTCCTTGCCTGAATCCGGAAATTCATCCTTGTCGAGTGCTTTCTCAAGCTCAGACAATCCAATGTCTTCTGTTCCCTTAACAACGGATTTTTCCTCTGCTATATTCGGAAGCTCTTCCAGTTCCAGATTTTCGTCTATTCCAAGCGCCTTGTCGAGTTCATCAAAGTCAAGCTCTTCTTCAGGCTTCTCCTCTTTTTCCCCGGTTACTCCGGTTTCAACAGCCTTCAATGATTCATCTATGTCAAGCGCTTTCTCAAGTTCTGAAAAATCTATGTCTCCAACCCCTGGCGATGCAGGTTCTTCTTCCACCTCTTCAGACGCTTCCTCCAGATCAAGATCGTCACCTGCTTCAAGCATCTTGTCGAGTTCATCAAAATCTATCTCTTCCCCTTCGGAAATTTCTCCAGTTTTGCCTGACCCGGGTTCCAAATCTTCAAACTCTTCCGCAAATGCTTCAGGAATCACCGAAGCTGAATCGGATCCGGGAGGATATACAACAAAAATATTTTTACAGCGGGAACACCGGACTTTTGAACCCGACTCCTTTATTCCGCTATCCTCCAGTGTGAAACTGGTATCACATTCCGTACAGGTAACTAACATGGCATACCCCCTGCTTAAAGTTTGAGGTGGTAGATTTCAGGTAAATTCCTATAGTTTTCCGCATAATCAAGTCCATAGCCGACGAGAAAACCTTCTTCAACTACAAGGCACGAATAATCTATCCTAATTTCGGTCCTGCGCCGTTCGCGTTTGTCGAGCAGAGTGCAGACCGCTATACTTTTTGGACCGAAAGATTTTAAATATTCAATAAGATACGCAAGAGTCAGACCTGTATCTATTATGTCTTCAACAATAAGAACATGCTTGTTATGTATATCAATGCCAAGCTCTTTGGTCAATTTTATATTACCGGATGTCGAAGTGCCCGAGCCGTAACTTGAGGCGCAGATAAAATCGACCTGAACAGGAATAGTAAGGCGCCTCATCAGATCGGACATGAATACGAAAGCGCCTTTTAATATACCTACCAGAACCAGCTCTGAATCTTTATAGTCATTTGAAATCTTGCGGGCAATTTCATCGACTTTTCTGTCAATGGTATCTTTTTTTATAATTGGAATAAGTTCCGGCATATAGAATCTGCAAGCAAGACCGCTGTAAAAATAAACCGGCTGAGACACCGGGACACAAAAAACTTATGTAGAAATACATTTAACAGGGCTTCTTGTCAATTAATTTAATTCGTTACAAACCTGATGCAGCCAGTTTTTCCATCAGTATCTTTTGCTCTGAATTCAAATTACGCGGGATATCAATGTGAACAGAAACATAAAGATCCCCTTTTTTCTTACCCTGCATATGGGGAATGCCGTGGCCGGGAAGGCGCAGTTTGGTTCCCTGCCTGGTTCCGGGGGGGATTTTGAGGCTCAATTCCCTGCCTTCAGGAGTAGGTATGGATATTCTGGTGCCTAAAACAGCCTCAGTCAGTCTGATATCTTTTTCTACATATAAATCATGCTCCTTTACGGTATAGACAGGGTCATCAGTCACCTTTGCCTGAATATAAAGATCACCGGATGGTCCGCCGTAAGGACTCTGCTCGCCTTTTCCGGCAAGACGCAGTTTCTTACCTGTTATCATCCCCTTCGGTATTTTAACTGTTATTTTTTCAGAACGCCTGTCATGCCTGAAACTTACGACCTTTGTTGTGCCGGTGGTAATCTCTTCCACTGTCAGGGGAAGTTCGTACATCAGGTCCTGACCTTTAACCTGCTCCCTTTGCCCGGAATAGGCTCCGAAGGGTGACCCTCCGAACGAAAAGCGCATACCGCCGTTTCTTCCCTTGTAAGTCCCGCCGCCGAAGCCGAATTCTCTCAGGATATCTCCCAGATCAAAGTCTCTGAAAATATCCTCCTGTGAATATTTCTGATGGAATCCGGTCGAGCCGAATTCGTCGTATTGTTTGCGTTTCTCGCTGTCGCTCAAAACCGCATATGCTTCGCTGATCTTCTTGAATTTTTCCTCGGCGCTCTTATCGTCCTTGGCATGATCGGGATGGTATTTCATAGCAAGCTTCCTGTAGGCTTTTTTTATTTCAGTTTCAGAAGCGGTTTTGCCGACGCCAAGCAATTTATAGTAATCCGCAGTATCTGCCATATAAACCCCTCGTTATTTTTTTTGTTTCTTTTCCCGGCTGATTGGGCGGAGAATCATTATTTTCACATTGAGTCTCCGAACATTTGCCCCATTATATTCACTCACCGCTTTTCGGATGTTCTCTTCCCGAAGCCTTCACAGCAATCATAAGAACCGAGACGGCAGCAGGGGTCATCCCGTCAACCCGTGAAGCCTGGCCGAGAGATGCGGGATTGACCAGAGTAAGCTTTTCCTTAAGTTCATTTGATAATCCATGAACTTTCGAAAAATCAAAGACCTGAGGAATCTTTATTTTCTCAAGATTCCGGAATTTTTCAATCTCTTTCAGCTGTCTATCAATATATCCCTCATATTTGATTTCGATTTCAACCTGTTTTGCCACCCTTTTTCCGATATTCTCATTACTCCCGGCAAGAACTGAAACAGCGCTGTAATCAAGTTCATTTCTTTTCAAAAGCTGGTCAAGATGAATTCCGTTTGTTATCTGAGCCGTACCGCAACCAGACAGGTAATCATTTACTTCCTTAGACGGCTTTATAACAGTGCTTTTGATCCTTTTTATCTCTCCTGCAATCTCTTTTTTCCTCTCATGCAGATCTTTTATCGTCTCATTATCGATAAGGCCGAGATCATGGCCCTTTTCCATAAGCCGCAGATCGGCATTATCCTCCCGAAGCATGAGCCTGTATTCGGCTCTCGATGTAAACATCCGGTACGGCTCGCATGTCCCTCTGGTCACAAGATCGTCGACCATGACAGCCATATATGCCTGTGACCTGTCCGGTATAAAAGGAGTTCTCTTCTGAACCATACATGCTGCGTTTATGCCTGCCCACATTCCCTGGGCCGCCGCCTCTTCATAACCCGAAGTTCCGTTGATCTGGCCTGCCATAAAGAGCCCCGAAATCAGTTTTGTCTCGAGCGTCTGCTTAAGCTGCACCGGATTTACGTAATCATATTCAATGGCATAAGCCGGGCGCATGATTTCGGCCGCCTCCAGCCCTTCAACCGACCTCACGAGCCGGATCTGCACATCCACCGGAAGGCTGTTCCCAAGGCCGCTTGCGTATACTTCCTCCGTCTCAACCCCTTCTGGTTCAAGGATCACGTGGTGGGTCTCCCTTTCCGGAAACTTCACAACCTTGTCTTCAAACGAAGGGCAGTATCGTGCCGAAACCCCTTTTATAACACCGCCGTACAATGCTGAACGATCAAGATTATCGATTACTATTTTGCGGCTTCTTTCGTTTGTACGGCCCATATAGCTCGGTAACTGCGGATGGGTGATGCTCTGTGTAAAAAGGGAAAACGGCGTTGGGTCGCTTTCCGAGTCCAGCCGGGAGAATACGGTGAAATCTATGCTTGATTTCTTTAACCTCGGGGGAGTGCCGGTCTTCATTCTTCCAAGAGCGAAACCGAGTTTCTTCAGATGCGCCGGCAGACCGTATGAGGCAAATTCGCCGGCCCTTCCCGCTTCCATGGAATTAAAACCGATGTGTATAAGCCCGCTTAAAAAAGTTCCCGTTGCAAGCACAATCGCCTTAGCCTGATATCCGAAACCGGTATAATCTTCAATACCTGCGATTCTTCTCCCTTCAACGACAAGGCGCTCGACAAAAACCTGCTTCAGATCGAGATTCGGCTGTTTTTCAACAACCGCTTTCATGGCGGTATGGTAGCGGGATTTATCGTTCTGGGTTCTGGACGAATGAACGGCAGGCCCTTTTTTTGTGTTGAGGGTACGGTACTGAATGGCAGTCTTATCGGCAATTCTGGCCATCTCTCCGCCGAGAGCATCTATCTCTTTTACAAGCTGCCCCTTTGCCATCCCTCCTATGGAAGGGCTGCATGGCATCGCTGCAAGCTTGTCGAGGTCTATGGCAACGAGAAGTACACTGCATCCCATTCTTGCGGCGGCAAGAGCCGCCTCGCAACCTGCATGGCCCGCACCAACCACGATTATATCATAACATTTCTGATAAACGTCCATTATATTACATTCTCGGATCAAATCCATTTCTTAAATATTCAACTTCCTTTTTTTATTAACACTATATATAATTAGTGTCCATCAGTAAACAAATTTTGAATGCGGGTGAGTTTGCAATTAAAGCTATCATGGAGAGAGGAGTTTGAAAAACAGGTACTACGACTTAAATACCTATTACAGAAATATTTTCGGATGCAGAGTCCAGAAGATAACGGTCGACGCCGGATTTACATGCCCGAACAGGGATGGAACTATTTCAACCGGCGGCTGCATTTACTGCAACTCCAGAGGTTCCGGAACCGGAGCGCACGCCGAAGGGCTTTCGGTTTCACAACAGCTTACAGCCGGGAAAGCCGCTCTTTCACGAAGATACAAGGCGGAAAAATTCATCGCATATTTTCAATCCTATTCAAATACATACGGGCCGGTTGAAAAACTTAAAAAACTTTATGATGAAGCCCTTTCGGTCGAAAATATCGCTGGTCTATCCATAGGGACAAGGCCGGACTGTGTCAATGAGCAGGTGCTTGCGCTTCTTGAAAGCTACGCCAAAGAACGCCTGGTGTGGATCGAATACGGATTGCAGTCTGCAAGAGATGAAACTCTCCTGCTTATAAACAGAGGGCACGATTATAAGTGTTTTACAAATTCGGTTGAAGCAACAAAAGGAAGAGGTATAAAAATCTGCGCTCATGTAATTCTCGGTTTGCCCGGAGAAGAAAAAAAACATCTTCTTGAAACCGCCGAAGCTATAGCCGGTCTCGGAATAGACGGTGTTAAAATCCATCTTCTTTACGTTGTTAAAGGAACTAAAATGGAAAGCCTCTATTTAACCGGAAAATTCAGATGTCTTGAACAGGATGAGTACGCGGAACTTGTCTGCGATTTCCTGGAGATTCTTCCGGAAGATATGGTAATCCAGCGTTTAACCGGAGATCCTCACCGGGATGAACTTGTTGCTCCCGTCTGGTCTCTTGAAAAAGCAAAGACGATAGCCCTCATAAAAAACACCCTCGAAAAGAGAGATTCCCGGCAGGGAAAATTCGCCTCCTGATCCCGCTTCTTTATCCTGTTGACAGCCATAAGAAAATAATTAAATATCAAGTGTATAGCATAACATATGACTTAAAGACTGACACAATCATGGATTCCGCTATTTGGCATGATCGGGATTCGGGACCTGTTTGATCATTTATAATCCCGTCAAAATAAAAAAGCCCCCGGATAATTCCGGAGGCTTTTTTTTATCAGGTTAAGATAAGAATTATTTCTTGGGTCCGCCGGGTCCTGATCCCCAAAGGTCTTTGTAAATTTCATCCTGCATAGCAGATGACCAGGCTTTTTTCTCTGGATTAGTCTTATAGATGTCCGTTGCCTTGATGGTTTTCATTTTCTTGTCCACTTTCCCCTCAACTTTTACCATTGTGTTGAGGTGACGTGCAAGAACTGCTCTGTCAACATTCGGGATAAAATAATAATCCGCAGTAGCTGCATCTACAAGCAGAACAAATACATTCTCAGCAGCTGCTACCGGATCTTCTTTTCCGATGGGGCATACTTTGCCCTGAGTTACACAGTTAAACCCCTGGATCGAGCCTGTAACACTCGCTGCCATTGCAAAAACCGGCACCAGCAGGAACAATAAGCCTATAATAGTTGTTTTAAATAATTTTCTCATGGTATCCTCCTTTTAAGATTGCCTGTTTAGGTTAAATTAACTTTTCTTAAATCCGGGTTTTACTTAAAACTCTCTCACCCCCCTTCCAAATTATTTGTATAATTAACCCTATATTGCTTTTATGTCAAATAGAATCTCTATGTTAGTGTTCTTGTGGTTCAAATGCATATTTCCTCACCCCGTCCATCAAATTGAAACGATGTGTGAAACATCATTTTACAGGGTTCTCTGAGAAGGTTCATAGCCCCGCGGAGCACCTTAAATCTCTCCGATTTCATGTGGCTTTTCAGATCCGCCTGTGTCGCCCATTCCTCCAGGAGACAGAGTTCATTTTCATCCTCCACACTCTGGAAAAAGTCGGAGCGCAAACATCCTTTCTCCATCCTTATTCCTCTGTTCAGTGAAGCTATCGTCTGTGCAAGCTCGTTTCGCTTTTCTGAACCTACCTTTATGTGTATGATGACTGTAATCATGGCTTTCATACGTGCATGAAGCTTGCCAACAGCCACATAAAAAGGAATAAATTTTATATTATTAATAATAACAATTAGTTATATTTATGGATGAGGTACAAGAGAGAACATAATTGCGCTAAAATTACCATCAATATTTGACGGAACCGCTACATGTTGAGGGATGCTTCGCGAAAATAATTCCCCGCCCGGTTCAAAGCCGGCGTAAAAACAATCATATCATTAAAAATAAGAATGGCTCATGGTGAAGTGGTTCTATTAGTAACATTTCTTTCGTAACGGCGCCTAACTCCCGGGGCGGCGTATTCCAAGTTTATGCATCCTTGCCCTTAATGTGCTTGGATGGAGGCCCAGGGTCTCGGCCGCCCCGTTCTTCCCTTCTATACGCCACCGGGTCTCCGAAAGGATCTTAACTATTTGATTACGCTCCGTATCTTCAAGAGTTTTTACGGTTGATGACGAAGGGGAGGATGCTATTTCAAGTTTATCCGTCAGGGTCAGGACCGGACCGGTGCTCAGGATTGCGGCCTTTTCAATGACGCTTTCAAGTTCCCTCACATTCCCGGGCCAGGGATAATCCTGCAGTATCTTCATAGTCTCCTTGTGGATAGACGTAATCTGTTTCCCCAATCTTCTTGCGTATCGCTCAATGAAGCTGTGGACCAGGAGAGGAATATCCGCCTGTCTCTGTCTAAGCGGCGGGACGGTAATGGAAAAAACATTGAGCCGGTAATAAAGATCCTGCCGGAACCAGCCTTTGTAGACCGCTTCCTCAAGGTTTCGGTTCGTAGTAGCCACGATACGCACATCCACTTTGATGGTCCGGGAAGATCCAAGCCGTTCAAACTCGCTATGCTGGATCGCCCGGAGAAGCTTGGCCTGCATCTCCAGTGGCAGCTCCCCTATCTCGTCGAGGCAAAGGGTGGAGCCGTTTGCGACTTCGAACCGTCCTATCTGAAGGGTATCGGCGCCGGTAAAGGCACCCTTCTCCCTGCCGAACAATTCGCTCTCCATCAGATTGGCCGGCAGGGCGGCACAGTTGACGGTTATCATAGGACGATCTTTCCGGGGGCTCATATTGTGGATGGCGCCTGCGATAAGTTCCTTTCCTGTTCCGGTCTCACCGAGTATGAGAACGGTTGTATTTGCCGGAGCAACCTGCTCAGCACGATAAAGAACATATTTGATGCCGTCACTTTTACCTATGATATTGCCAAACCGATGGGTCATTTTGATCTCTTGGCGAAGGTATATATTTTCCGTCTCGAGCTGGTCTTTCAATATTTTGATTTCAGAAAGCGCCTTGCCGAGGGAACTCTCTGCCTGACGGCGTTCTTCTATCTCTCTTTCCATCTGCTCGATAGCGATCCGAAGATCGGCGGTTCGCTCCTCAACCCGCTGTTCCAATTCGCTGTTTGCTTTTTGTAAAGCATCAGAAATTTGTTTCCGCTCCGTAATATCGCGGACATTGCACTGAATTACCCTACTGTGATCTACAAGGTAGCCATTACTGATAAATTCCACGGAGATTGACCTGCCGTCTTTCGTTTCAACCGGCAAATCACTGTAGCGGACATATTTCTTGCTCTGCATTTTCCGAAAAGTGGCTTTCGATGCTTCAATGTCTTTAAATAAACCGATCTCCCAGATTTTTTTCCCTAACAACTCTTTATGCGAATACCCGACCATTTCCGTCATGAATGGATTAAGATCCACAACTTGCCCTGTCTCGGAATCGAGGATTATTATTCCATCCTGAGCTGTCTCAAAAAGACGGCGGTAGCGGGTCTCTGAATCTTTCAGCGCATCATCCGCCTGCTTGTGTTCGGTAATGTCATGTACCATGCCGGTAGACCTGATGATCGCACCTGATGCATCTCTTTCGTGTTCGCATCTTTCATGAACATGCCGTATCTCGCCGGTGTCCCTGCGGATTATCCGGTGCACGATCTCATAGCTGTCTTTACCTTCCCGCAGGGAGCCGGAATATGCGGCATCAACCACGGCACGGTCCTCCGGATGAACCGCATCTAAAAAAGCCTCATATGTGGCTGCAAACTCCTGTGGCCGCAATCCGAAGATGCGATAAACCTCATCCGACCAGATCAGCCGGTTTGTTGATAGATCCAGCACCCAGCTGCCGAGATGGGCAATCGCCTGAGATTTATTAAGCCTTAACTCGCTGTCGCGTAACAACTCCTCCGTCTTTTTCTTTTCAGTGATATCGCGGGCTGACGATAGTACGCCTGTTACATTCCCCTCTGCATCCTTAAGCACCCGGCACCACCATGCAAGCAGCCGCTTCTGCCCGTCTTTTCTGCGCTGCCAGCTCTCCACATAAACAGAATCCTCATCGCCCGTGAAAAGCTGCTGCACTGCCTGATAAGTCGCCTGTTCATCTTCAAAATAAAATGAGGCTTCTTTGCCGATTACATCATCACCAAAGAACTCCATCCCTGCCTGATTCGCCCATATGTAAGTCTTGTTGTCATCCACTTCCATTATGATATCCGGGATGGCGGCAAGAAGGGTTTCCTGACGCATGGAGAGTGAACGAAGCTCTTTCCCCAACTTTCTTTCTTCCACTATCTTCCAGGCCGCATCCATAAGAAGCGTTAACTGCAGTACGTCGGTTGAGTTATAATCGCTCTCCTTATTTGCCACCCCGATCACTGCAACTATCTTATCTCTGCTGAATACAGGCACTGTCATGTATCTATAAAGCCTGGCATGCCCTTTCGGATATCCCTTCTTTAACGGATGCGCAGCCTGAAAATCATTGATAATGATCGCTTTCCGCTGTCTGACAGCTTCACCCCAAATACCGGTTTTATCCAGTTTATAGCATGTCTCCGGTTTCACTATACTGCATTCACTCATTACTTCTTTCGACCATGTGTTGAGTGTGAATTCCTTTTTCTCTTCATTATAATAATAAATGTAACCGATTTTACTTCCGGTAAGACTGATCGCCTCCTCAAGGGCATAATCGAGGAATTCCTGAACGGAATCAAATTTGTGCGCAAAAATTCTCACGAGGCTCTTCATGCGGGATATGCTGAGACGAACATCCTCGTCCGCCTGCCTGCGCCCCTGCATGCGCCGCTCCATAATATCCAGGCCATTCTGAAGCCCTTCTATCTCAAGAATAGGCTGCTGTTTTGTTTTGGATTTCTTTGTCATAAGTATTTTTTTCGCCGGTTGTTTTGAGCTCACGAATATCTACACTGCTTCAAATCGCATTCATTCAGTACGGCAAACAATAATAACTCGGTGTAAGGAGATACAGAAATATTAAATCCAAGATAAATTCTGCTTCAATAATATGGATCAAATCGGATAATATATATTATTTTGCATTGCATACTACTGAAAAATGAATTTATGTCAATAATTTTATGCGGATATCAAACGGCTCCTAACTCCCGGGGCGGCGTATTCCAAGTTTATGCATCCTTGCCCTTAATGTGCTTGGATGGAGGCCCAGGGTCTCGGCCGCCCCGTTCTTCCCTTCTATACGCCACCGGGTCTCCGAAAGGATCTTAACTATTTGATTACGCTCCGTATCTTCAAGAGTTTTTACGGTTGATGACGAAGGGGAGGATGCTATTTCAAGTTTATCCGTCAGGGTCAGGACCGGACCGGTGCTCAGGATTGCGGCCTTTTCAATGACGCTTTCAAGTTCCCTCACATTCCCGGGCCATGAATAATCCTGCAGTATCTTCATTGTCTCTTTATGGATAGATGTAATCTGTTTTCCCAATTTCCTCGCGTACCGCTCGATGAAGCTGTGGACCAGAAGAGGAATATCCGCCTGCCTCTGCCTAAGCGGCGGGACGGTGATGGAAAAAACATTGAGCCGGTAATAAAGATCCTGCCGGAACCAACCCTTGCGGATAGCTTCCTCAAGGTTCCGGTTCGTCGTAGCCACGATACGCACATCCACTTTGATGGTTTTGGAAGATCCGAGCCGTTCAAATTCGCTGTGCTGGATCGCCCGGAGAAGCTTGGCCTGCATCTCAAGAGGAAGCTCCCCTATTTCGTCGAGGCAGAGTGTGGAGCCGTTTGCGACTTCAAACCGGCCTATCTGCAGACTATCGGCGCCGGTAAAGGCGCCCTTCTCTCTTCCGAATAATTCGCTCTCCATCAGATTGGCCGGCAGGGCGGCACAGTTGACGGTTATCATAGGACGATCTTTCCGGGGGCTCATATTGTGGATGGCGCCTGCGATAAGTTCTTTTCCGGTACCGGTCTCTCCCAGTATGAGAACCGTGGTAATTGTCGGAGCAACCTGCTCAGCCCTGTAAAGAACATACTTGAGACCGTCGCTTTTACCTATGATATTGCCGTACTGATGTTTCGTTTCGATCTCCTGGCGCAGGTAAATATTTTCAGTCTCAAGATGGTCTTTCAGTGTTTTGATTTCAGAAAGCGCTTCGCTGAGGGATTTTTCCGCCTGAACGCGTTCTTCTATCTCTCTTTCCATCTGCTCGATAGCTGTCCGAAGTTCGGCAGTACGTTCCTCGACCTTCTGCTCTAACCAGTCGCGGTATTTTTGCAGTTCCTTCTCGGCTCTCTTGCGCTCCGTAATGTCTTGCGCGTAGATACGCACTACTTTCAGACTTGCAGATACAAAGATGTTCCCGATAAAAAACCTGCCGTTGATTTCCAGTTCATGAGAAAAAATTTGATTCCTGCCTTCCTTTTCCAGCTTATCGACCATTTCTTTCAGATCACCCGGGATAAAGAGGCGGACGTCTCCGGAGGCATTTAACTCCTCCAAAATCTTTATGGTTGCATCGTTATAGTATATAATCTGTCCTTTAAGATCCGTCTCGATCACCGGAAGTGGATTTAATCCGGGAAATGAAGCAAGATGCTTAATCTTCTCCTCCGCCTTCCTGCGCTCGGTGACATCCCGGGAGACGGCCAGTAAACGGCTACAGTTACCCCGGTGGTCTTTGATCGGCGAAACTACAACATTCCACCATTTTGGCGTGCCTTTAACTGTTTCACAATACCCGTCAAACGTTCCAGGATCACCTTTTTTAGCCTTTGAAAACGCTTCCAGGGCATCTTCCCTGTCCTTACCCTTCCAAAAATCAATCCACGATGTATTCAAAAAAGGTGTTATATCATCGATCTCCAGCAGTTTCTGCCCGCCTGAACTCATCGATAATAAATGACCCTCCAAATCGAGGACTTTGATGCAATCCAGACTGCTCTCAATAACACGTCTGGTAAACTCTTCGCTCTCCCGCAGTGTATTTTCTATCTTCATCTGCTGGATGACACAGCCAAGCCTCTCGGCTATGGCATTGAGCAAATATCGCTCCTCTATCAAAAATGGCCCTTCCTTGCTCGCCGGACGCTCCTCCAGATAGCATACCTTCACATGTCCGACCGGCTTGCCATTCACTATGATTTCGCTGGTCTGCATCCAGAACGTTTCCCGGAAGTTTTGCGTCTGAAAGCTCTGACTATCCAGTTCGATACAGGCCACAGCGATCTCGGGAAACTGCCAGGCCGGAGGAATGAGCATGACGGTTCTCTTCAATACTTCATCCAATGTTATGCCCGGCAACTCCAGGAGAGCCGCTATACCATAAAGACAGTTCAGCTCCTTAACCCGCTCTTGCAACGCCGTCTCGCTCTTCTGAAGCGCCTCTTCGGTCAACTTCCGCGCGGTGATATCGCTCAGCGCGACGTGGCACACAGGCGTACCATCAACTTCCTGCGCATCGGTCGCCGCCAGATGAATCCAAAATATTGCTCCGTCCTTTTTCATGAATCGGAGTTCGCACTCCTGCGGTTTACCGGTTTCAAAGAGCCGTTTGCGATGCTTGTAGTAGATATCCTGATCTTGCTTGAGGATGAACCGGGAGAGCGGCTGCTTGGTCAACTCGCTCCGGGTCGTTTCCAGCATGACCGCTGCAGTAAGGTTGGCCTCCAGAATCAGCCCTTTTTCACTGATGATGCAATAGCCCACCGGTGCCAAGTCGTAGAGATCAAAATAACGCGCCCGCGTGGCGTCCAGTTCCGTCTGCGCACGCAGCAATTCCTCATTCTGCATCTCCAGTTCGATCTGATGAATCTGCAGTTCCTGAATGATCTGTTGCGTATCTTCCGTCCCTGCACACCGGTTGCTCCGTTTTTTCTTCAGCCGTTCCTCAGCACGACCGCGCAGCCTTGCTGCATACGTCTGCCTGCGCCCCTTGATGCTCTGCTCATCCGCATCCAGACTCTTTTGAAGTCCTTCTTTCTCAAGAGGATGATGTTTTGTTTTGGATTTCTTTGTCATAATTGCTTTTTCGACGGTTGTGTTTAGCGCAAATATCAGACCTGCTTTAACCATTCATAAGAAATGGCGAACAATGATGACTTGATGTACGGATATACAGAAATACAGAAATATTAAAGCCAGGGAAAACTGTGTTTCAATAATACAAATCAAATTGACCGAGGCTGTTTATATTTAAATAATGAAATTATGTCAATGTTTATAAAGGGACTTTCCGGGCGGAAAATAGAATGCTCCGTCAAACTGATGTTTCAGACCCTTGCCGGATAACTTTATAAAATCATTGATAAAATTTTAGATAATCAGCCTCCTTCCGGCGCCTGCTCGCAAACAAAACAGCGACTTGGGGAAATATTTGGATTTCGTTTATTATACAGAAACTCCGGCGTTATTAAATGTAACAGATAAGGATGACCGGCCACCTTCAAAAACAACCTCAATATGTCGAGGTTCAGCAGAATTTTGAGGGCGAATTAATTTAATCAGCCTTTTTTCTTATTAGCAACTGCTATGCTAATCAATTGTTATAACAGATAATATAATATTTATTCGTTTCCCACGGCTTTTGGCAAGCTTCTTGCCATATGTATATATTAAACCCTGATCTACTTGAAGAAAGAAATCGGCACTGAGTATAAACCGTAATTATTCTCAAAAAACCAATCAGCGTTTTTGAAAAGGAGGTACTATGTACGTAAAAGATTATTGCAGCGGCATGGAAATGGAACTGACAGCCTGGAAGGCGAAACTTTTTGATGCGATATGCAAAACGGACAAGATGGGCTCCAAAGACAAGGAGAAGGCTATGGCGAGTATCAATGACATAAAAATCATCATCATGGATATGGAAGCCAAAATTGATCAGCTAAAAACGGAATGCCCTTCCGAATATAGCCCTCAGAAAAAAAAGATAGATGCGGGGACGATTGATATGAGAGCAAAATATGAGGAAACAATGGAATTTATAGGCAAAGCGTCCCCTCTATCGGTTCCCGGCTGAAAAGTAAGAGGTACGGTAATTCTTTGCAAAAATTATCGCCAGACAGTTCAGCGGACAATCGGGGCCGGGGGTGTACTCCACCCGCAGAGCGGGTGGCATCAGGTAGCCCCCCAGAGGGGGGCATTTTC